>DASYCE010000005.1 GCA_036500345.1 Gemmatimonadales bacterium
CGCCGAGCCGGGCAGAGCGGATATTTTGATCGTTCTCCTCGAGCATGTGCAGGCGACTGGCAGACGCGCGCTCGATCCAGGCCTTCCGGCGATCGAAGAGGTTCGCCGTGCTCCGTCGCACGGCGGAACCGTCCGCACGACCGTCACCGTGGAATCCGGCGAGCATCTTCCCTTCCGGGTCGGCCTTGCACCGGGCATTTTCTATGTCGATGTCGCTCATGGCAGGGATGCCGTCACCGAGCGCTGACCGAGGCGGACAAGCCGCCACGCACATGCGACCGTGGTATTCCTAGAGCGGCTGCGCGGGTAAGCGACGACGTCGGCTGGGTACGGAACAGATCGGTTGCGGACGGTCGCCGCAGGTGTGCGATGAGAGCTGTTCGGTCGCCCAACGGCCGGGTGGGACGCTGTTTGCGGAACGCGGGACGGCTGGCCCGCGAGTCTCTGCATGATCGTGAGCCCGAGCTTCCTGCTGGCGCCAGCGATGCAACGCGACCGCTGCGGCGCTCACGTTGCATCGCAGGACCTGACCTTGCGCGTCTACTGTCGCGGGATGAAGGGATAGCCGGGATAGATGTATCCGGCGCTCCAGAACGATGGCACGCCGTAATAGGCGTAAACCGAGTCGTAGTAGTCCGCTGCGTCCATAAGTTCGGGGTCATACGCGGGTGCCGCGGCGATCCGCTCGCGCGGCTCGGTGACATGAACGGTGTTGTCATCGATGTCGTCGACGGCGTCGACCGGGATGAAGGTTGATTTGCTGCCGATGCCGAGAATGCCGCCGTGCTCGACGAGGAGGAAGCGGACCTTGCCCTCGTCGGCGTCGATGAGCAGGTCGCCCACGGTGCCGAGGTCGTCGCCGTCGCGATCGTGCACTTTCTTGCCGCGGATGTCCTCCGCCGGGTCGGCCAGGACCTGATCGCTGTCGCTCAGCTTGATCAATGATGGGGCGGTGGGGTCGGTCATCGATCTTCCCTTCGTTACGGCGCCGTCCCACGTGAGTGGGGGGTTGTGCCTGGCTACCCGGGGTCCTGGCTCGGAAACGGTCTGTCGTCTGAGGTGGGCGAATAGGCTCGCTGCTCCGCGCGGCGGTCAAGCTTGGTGACCGCAACGGCGATAGCGATGCCGGCGAAGAATAGCGGTGCGCACAGCATCAGGATCGGGCTGAGCGGTTCCTCGCGTACCGAATCCGCGGCGGCCGTGCCGGTGATCGCCGCAGCGGCGCCGATGGTCATGGTCACCAGGCGGGGAAGCCGATGGCGGTGCCGCGCGAGCGTCTCGCCGATAAGCCCTGCCGCCGCACCGACAGCGGCGGCGACGGCCAATTCCAGGATCACGATAGGAGGTCCTTCCAAGCGGAATCGACTACCACCGTGCTCCTCGAAGATGGTGTGATTCAAGCGGTGTCATGACGATTTGACAACTTTGTCCGGCGCCGCCGCGGCTGGTCCCGGCCAGGCCGGGACCAGCCGCGATGGAACGCAGACGGCTGCCGATCTGGAGAAAGCTGCTGTCGGTCCCGTCGACGTGGTAACCCTGCAGCGCCAGAAG
>DASYCE010000006.1 GCA_036500345.1 Gemmatimonadales bacterium
TGGATCGTCGATGGCTGCAGCCCTTCCGCGATCGGGAGGTCGAGCGCCGTCCCGCCGTGCGACTCGACATTTGCCCGCGTCGTATCGAAATGGGTGTTGTTCGGAACGATGTCGCCGGGATTCACCATCGCGCCGAACAGAATCCGCTCCGCCGCGCGCCCCTGATGCGTGGGAATCACGTGATGCAGCCGCGTGATGTGCCGCACCGACTCCTCGAACCGGAAGAACGAATCAGCACCGGCGTACGATTCGTCGCCGCGCATCATCCCCGCCCACTGCCGCGACGACATCGCCCCAGTCCCCGAATCGGTGAGGAGATCGATCAGCACGTCCGCGGCGCGCAGCAGGAAGAGATTGTAGTGCGCCGCTTTCAGCGCATCGCTGCGCTCCTGGTGCGTCGTCTGTCGGATCGGTTCGACACTCTTGATCCGGAACGGTTCGATGATCGTTTTGGGCGAGAACATTCAACGCTCACGGGCGCCGAGTGCGCGCCAGAAGAGGAAGATCGGGATCCCGGCGCCGAGGAGGAGCGTGCCGCGGAGTCCGTTGCTGGGGTTCGAGACGATGGAGCCGACCATCACGTACACGGCGCACGCCACGAAGACGAGCGTGCTCCACGGATGCAGCGGGGTGCGCATCGCGATCTTCCGGTCGCCGTCGTGCCGGCGAATCACGAAGAGCGCCAGCGCGTTGAGGCCGAAGAAGATCCAGTCACCGAAGACGACGTAGTCGAGCAACTCGCCGTACTTCTTCGACATCAGCAAGCCGATCCCCCACGCCCCCTGCAGCAGCAGCGCCGCGACCGGCGTGCGCCACGTGGGATGCAGCCTGGCGAACGACTTGAAGAAGAGTCCGTCGCGCGCCATCGCCTGGTAGACGCGAGGCGACACGAGAATGACGAGGTTGAGGAAGCCGAACGTCGACGCCACGATCCCCACCGCGATCAATCGGCGGCCGAGCGCACCGGTGACGATCTCCATGGTGTCGGCGGCCGGGGCGGTGCTTGCGGCCAGGCCATTGACGCCGAGCGCGCGCAGGTACGCCACGTTCACCAGCAGATACGCCGCCACGACCGCCACCACGCCGATCACCAGCGCGCGCGGCAGGTTGCGTTCGGCATCGATCAGTTCTTCGGCGACGAAGTTGGTCTGCTGCCACCCGCCGAAGGCAAAGAGCACCGGCACCAGGGCGGCGCCGAGCGCCAGGATCAGCGGGCCGCCATGGAGCGGCGTCGCCGCGATTTCCGGTGGCTTTGATGGCGCGATGAACGCCGCGATGATCAGCGCCGCAATCGCGGCAAGCTTGAGGAGGGTGAAGATGTTCTGCGTCCACGCGCCGGGCCGCACGCCGAGGATGTTGATCACGGTGAGGATCGCGATCGCCGCCGCGGCGATCATCGGCTGCGCGCTCGCCGGCCACCCCACCAGTGCTGCGAGATAGCTCGCGAACGTCATCGCCACCGCGGCGATCGCGCCGGTCGCCATCACCAGCAGCAGCGCCCACGCGTACATGAATCCGGCCAGCGGGCCGAACGCTTCGCGGAGGTAGGCGTAGCCGCCTCCCGCCGTCGGCCGCCGCTGCCCCAGTTCGGCGAAGACGAAGGCGCCGATCAGGGCGATCACCGCGCCGAGTCCCCAGGCGGTGAGTGTCATCGCGGGTGTCTTGACGCGCTGGGCCACCACGGCGGGATTGAGGAAGATCCCCGAACCGATGATCCCGCCGATCACCATCATCGTCGCGGAGAAGAGGCCAAGCCGCCGCGCGTATCCGACGGAGCCGTGCGGGTCGTTCATGCCGTGCGGCCGGCGTGCGTCATCGAATTGGTCCCGGGAAGGAGCGTCTCCGAAGTTCGCGTTTCCCCCCGCCCAAGGCAACCACTACCTTTCCCGCCGTTCCGATCACCACCGAGGACGTGACCCGGCATGATGCGCTCGTTCCTGCTCTGGCTTTCCACCCGTCAGTCGATCTTCAACTTTGTCCGCACCAATCGCCTCGCCCGCAAGTTCGCGTCGCGATTCGTCGCCGGCGAAACGATCGCTGATGCCGTTGCCGCCGCGGCCGAGCTCCACCAGCGCGGCATCACCGCGTCCCTCGACATGCTCGGCGAAAGCGTCTCGCTCCCGGACGAAGCCGAGCGCGCCCGCGACGCCTATCTCGCCATGCTCGACGCGATGCACGCCGCCGGGATCGAGGTCAACGTCTCGGTCAAGCTCACCCAGATGGGATTCGACATCGACGAGGCGCTCTGCCGGCGCAACATTCTTGCGATTCTCGATCGCGCGCGCGCCCTCGGCGGATTCGTCCGCCTCGACATGGAAGGGTCGCCGTACACGCAGCGCACCCTCGACTTCTACCACCAGAACCTCCTCGCCGATTATCGCGCCAACGCCGGCGTCGTGATCCAGGCGGCGTTGCGCCGCTCCGCCGGCGATATCTCCGATGAAATCGCCTCCGCGGTCCGCGTGCGGCTCTGCAAGGGCGCCTATCTCGAGAAGCCCGATATCGCCTTTCCCGACAAGCGCGATGTCGATGCCCAGTACGTGCGCCTGATGGAACAGCTCCTCGCCAGCGGCAACTACCCCGGGATCGCCACGCACGATGAGACGATCATCGCGCACGCGCGCGACTTCGTGGCGATGCATGACATCCCGCGCGATCGCTTCGAGTTCCAGATGCTCTACGGCGTGCGCCGCGACCTGCAGGAACTCCTCGCGCGCGAAGGCTACCGCATCCGGACCTACATCCCGTTCGGCACGCAGTGGTACCCGTACCTGATGCGCCGCCTCGCCGAGCGCCCGGCGAACATCGTCTTCATTCTCGGCAACATCGCGAAGGAACGATCCAGGACGTGACCGAGTTCACCCTCGGTGGATACATGGCGACACACGATCGTGCCGCCGCATTCACCGGGAGCGATGGTCTCCCCTATTCGGTCGCGCTCTGGATCGATGACGAAGCCGACGACCGCGGCCGCTACGGCGCCGCACTCCTCTTCGTCCGCTGGACCGCCGCCGGCGACACTCCCGACGGCCATCTCGAATCCGACTATCTCACCTGGGGTGCCACCGTCGAAGAGGCGCGCGAACGTCTCGGCGCCCTTTCGCTCTACGATGTGAAGGCGATACTCGACGAGATGATCGCGAAGAAAGCCGCCAAGCCGGAGGAGTGCTGACGACGATCGGAGTGGTCCTCGCCCGCGAAGGAGGATCGTACCGCGTCCTCGTCGACGGCGTCGAACGGACCGCCGTGCTGCGCGGCAAGGCGAAGCGCGAAGTCGACCGCGCCGTCGCCGGTGATCGCGTCCGCTTCGATCCCGCCACCCTCACCGAAGATGTTCTCGGCATCGAGACCGTCGAGCCGCGCACCGCGATTCTCGACCGCCGCGTTCCCGGTGGGCGCGGGACGCGGCCCGTCGCGGCGAATGTCGATCAGGTCGCCGTGGTGATCGCGGCGGCGAATCCGGCGCCGATCCCGCAGCTCCTCGATCGCCTCCTCGTGGCCTCCGAAGCGAGCGAAATCCCGGCGTTCGTGATCGTCAACAAGATCGACATCGCGCCGGCATCGGCGGTGGCATCGCATCTTGCCGCGGCCGGGTACGAGGTGATCGGGACCGCCGCGAAACGTGGCGACGGCGTCGAACTGCTCCGCGAGAGGCTGCTCGGAAAGGAGTCGGTCTTCACCGGGCCGAGTGGTGCGGGCAAGTCGTCGCTGCTCAACGCGCTTGAGCCGGGACTCGGACTTCGCATCGGCGAGATTTCCGCCAAGGTGCAGCGCGGTACGCACACCACGGTGTCGGCTGTGATGGTTCCGCTGGCGGTGGGCGGTTTCGTCGTCGACACCCCCGGCTTTTCGGATGTGGGGATGTGGGCGCTCGATCGCGCCCATCTCGACGAATGTTTTCCGGAGTTCCGGCCGGCGGTCGGGGAGTGCCGCTTCGACGACTGCACCCACCGCGGCGAACCGGAATGCGCCGTGCGCGCACTGGTCGAATCCGGTAATGTGCCGCGCAGTCGCTACGAGAGTTACCTCGCCATCTTCGCCGAACTCGCGACACTCCCCGAAGACTGGGAGTAGCGCGCTAGGGGAGCAGCTCCGCTCCGCGGCGACATTCTGCCACACCATCTTCTGCGGCCTTGGCGCACGCCGCCGCGCGCGCGCCGGGGTCGGTTGGCTTGAGCACGGCGATCTCTTCTCCCACAGCGGCGAAGCACGGTCCGCGATTCGGCCCGACCGGCACCTGCTTGCAGAAGTTGAGGCCGTCGTCGGCCTTCGCCGTCACGTCGACGTAGTTCTTGACCGCGCCCGAGAAGCAGAACGGCTGGAATCCCGGGTCGCCGTGCGAACAATCCTCGATCACCTTCGGCGTGTTCTGCACGGTGAAGCCGCTGGCGTTGGTGCCGAGCGAGACGTAGCACTGCCCGCGCCCCACCAGTGGTGCCTTGTCACACTCCTTGGTGGCCTGCTCGAAGTTGCTGTTGGTGCGGGCGAGGATCAGGCCACCCTGCAATTGATAGCAGGAGAATTGATACGTCGTGTCGACGATGGAGCACGGATAGAGCGCGTCGGTGGAGTCGCGCATCTTGAAGGTGATCTTGCTCGGGTCGGGCATCATGTGATCCATCCCCGGCATGCCGGCCATCCCGTCGTCGCTCTTCGCGCTGGAATCGGCGACCACGGCGCCCGACTCGTCGAGCGCATGCACCGCGGTGTGATGGCCGCCGGGCATCGATGCGACGGCGTTCTCCATGAAGACGCCGCCGTAACAGGAATAGCGATCCCACGAACTGTGCAGCCAGTCGCATCCCTTGAGCGCCTTGGGAAGCTCCCAGTTCCACGCCATCTCGAAGCCGTGGCCGAGCCCGTGGACGCACTGGAAGCGGAGCCAGCGATCCTCGGGCGCCGCCGCGACATCATTGCAGAGCTGGACGGCGCGGGCCGAATCGAGGGCCCCGTTCTCGGTGAGATACGCCTGGATCACGCCGTGATAGCAGCCCGACTGGAAGAGTCCGGTGCACGACCGGAAGATCCTGGCGACGTCCTCGCCCGGCTTCCATGCGCGAATCCCGATCACGTGGGTGTAGCCGTGCCCGTCGAGCTGCACAGCGGGATTGCGCGCGGCGAGCGCCGCGAGTGCGCCCAGCGCGACGTGAATCCGGTCGCTGCGGGCCAGCTCGACGAAGTAGTCCTCGTAGCAGCTCTGCAGCGCCGTCGCCGACTTTCCCTTGCACTGCCGCTCGGCTGCCTTGGCGAGGCCGGTGGTGTCGTTCGCCGCGACCAGCCGGTCGATCTCCACCGGAGTCGCGGCCTGTGGCCGCGCGCACGCGACGCCCGCGGTCATCAGCGCACACGCGAGGGCACCGATCGTCCATTTCATCGAGTCAACTCTTCCGCGTCCAGCGATTGGCATCGCGCTGCTCCACTTTGTGCATCATGGTATCGAAGGCCTGCTGGAGATCGATCCCTTCCCGATTCGCCATGCAGATGATCACGAAGAGGATATCCGCCATCTCCATCGCCAGGTCGCCCTCGGCTTCGTCTTTCTTCTTGGTCTTCTGGCCGAACCGGTGATTGATCTCCCGGGCCAGCTCGCCGACCTCTTCGGTGAGGCGGGCGAGGTTCGTGAGCGGGTGGAAGTACCCCTCCTCGAACTGGGAGATCCAGGCATCGACCCGCTGCTGCGATTCGGTAAGCGACATGGATCAAGGGTCGATTGCCGGGGGCCGGGGGTCAAGTGCGGGGCGGTCCGGAGGAGCGGGCGCGCGGCCTATATTCCACGCCAATCCCATTCGGACCAACGATGCGCTCACGTGAACGGATCCTCGGCAACCTCGAACAGATCTACAAAGAGTCGTTCGACCACGCCCGCACGGTCGGCGCCACCGACCGGATGTTCGACCTCGACAACGCTTACATGCGCGACCAGCTGATGCTGGAGATCCTTCTTGATATCCGGGACCTCTTTGCAGTTGCCCCCGCCGCGCCGGCCGACTCCGGGAAAAGCGCGCTGCAGCAGCTGCAGGCGCTCAAGCGGCTCGCGGGGAAGTAGCCAAGCCGAGGACCAGGCATCCTGCCCAACATCGTCGACGTTCTCCTCACCGGCTGGGTCCGCGAGACCGCTCCCGGCCGCTTCGACACCGGGGCCACCGTGACACTGATCCGCGGCCAGGTGAACATCCTCGTCGACACCGGCGATACGTCGCAGCACGCGGCACTCCTCGAGGCGCTGCACCAGCGCGATCTCGCGCCGGAGCTGATCGCGTTTGTCGTCAACACCCACGGCCACCTCGACCACGTTGGCTGCAACGCCCTCTTTCCGCACGCGACCTTCATTCTCGACGACGACATCGCCCGCGACGGTGAATACCACTCGCACTCCTTTGCCGACGCGCCATTTCTGCTGCCTGCAGATCCCGACGCGTCGATCACCGTGATCGCCACGCCCGGCCACACCGATCACGACCGCAGCGTCCTCGTCACGACTCCCGGCGGCGTGATCGCCATTGTCGGTGACCTCTTCGAATGCGCCAACGACGACACGCCCGACGTCTGGAGCCGCTGGTCACACGACGCCGAACGTCAACGCCGGAGCCGCGCGATGGTTCGCGGCATCGCTGACCATATTGTCCCCGGGCATGGAGCGATCTTCCCGGTACGATCGTGAACTCGGGTCACATTTGCCGTTGCGGGCGGGCCCCGTGCGGGAACCCCGACCTCCGCTTCCGCGTTGCCTTGCCGACGTTACCATTCGTGTCCTGCGCCCCGACGACAATTTCAAGGAGACCCTGATGTCCGGCCGGTCGCTCGGTTTCGCCCTCGCGCTTGTCGCGGTCGCGGTGCCGCAACTCCTACAGGCGCAGGGGAAGATCGACCTCCCCGTGCCGCTCTCCACGCTCGAAAAGCAGGTCAAGGCCGACTCCAACGATCCGGCCGCGCACTACAACGTGGCGCTGGGTTACTGGAACGCGAAGAAGTGGCCCGACGTCGATCGCGAACTGCACGCTGCCGTCGCCCTCGACCCACGCTTTGCCGCTGCGCATCTCGCGCTGGCGTATCTCCCGTTCGCGCGCGACCGGCACATGCTCGACGGAATCACCCGCATCGACGCCCAGACCCCGAAGTCGATTCGCGATGCCATCGACCAGAAAACCCGCGAATTCCGCCACGCCTTCCTGATCGATCCGATGGTCGACATGCGGATCATGGCGGCCAACGACATCTCGGTCGATTACTGGACGATGCACGACGCCTTCGGGCAGAGTGATGCCGCGCTCATCGAGGGGCTCACCGATTGCGAGGAAGGGCACTACGCCGATTGCGAGACCAACCTCGATGTCTACATCAAGGCGTACGGCAACAACGCCAGGATCCAAGCTGACGTACCGGAGCAGGTTCTCTGGTTTGACGGGCTCGCCGCGGCGCACCAGAAGAATTACGCCAGCGCGATCGCGCAATTCCAGCAATTGATCGTGCGCGACTCGATCGCCGCCGCGAAGGCCGAAAAGAAGGACGTGATCCACTTTCCGATCCGGTCGAACGAGTATCGCTACTTCGTGGGAGTGCTCCAGGCCGATGCCGGCAACGGCGACGCCGCGATTGCCACGCTGCACGACGCGCTCGAGCACGATCTCTCGCTCTACATCGCCCACGTTCGTCTCGCCGAGATCTACGAGAGCCGCAAGGATTTCGACCACGCGGTCGAAGAACGACGCAACGCCGTCAACGCCAACCCCGACGATCCCACGCTCAATGTCGATCTCGGCGTGACGCTCGGGCGTGCCGGCCGTTTTGCCGAAGCGGGCGACGCGCTCAAGACCGCCGTGCAGGTGCTCCCGCGCGATCCCGACGCCTGGTACTGGTACGGGATCGCGATGCAGCAGCTCGGCCGGACCGATGAAGCCCGGAAGGCGTTCGGTGAGGTCGTGGCGGTGGCGCCGAGCCGGATGGCGCAGCGCGCCGAACAGGCGAGGCAGCATCTGGCGGCGCTGAAGTGAGGCGCGTTGCGGCGGCGATTCTCCTGCTGTCGTTCGCTGCCGCACGACCGGTGCGCGCACAGGGGTCGTACGAAGAGCTGCAGCGCTTCTCGGACGTGCTGAATCACGTGCGGAGCAACTACGTCGATTCGACGACGTACCGGCAGCTGCTCCACGCCGCGATCGATGGCATGCTCCGGTCGCTCGACCCGCACAGCTGGTACATGAGCAGCGAAGACAATGCGCGATTCAACGCGCTGGAGCGTGGCGAACTTGCCGTGACCGGCGTCTCGCTCGAACTCGCCGATGGTGTCGCGACGGTGTTGAGTGTCTCCGACGGATCGCCGGCCGATCGCGCAGGAATCCGCCCCGGCGACCGCGTCGTGAGGATCGACGGCGTGCCGACGGCGGGACTCACCGCGCGCGCGATTGCGCTGCGGCTCGCCGGCGACAAGGGGACGAAGGTACGCGTCGAAGTCGAGCGTGGCCCGCGTCTCGAGCCCGATTCAGTGAGCGTGTCGGTGAAGCGCGAGATGCCGAAGCCGGCGAACTTTGTCTCCGAAACACTGATGGTCGACTCGGTCACCGGCTACCTCAAGCTGTCCGAGTTCGGCGAGAAGGCGGCGACGCAGGTGCACGACGCCGTCAAGAGCCTCCGGGGCCGCGGCGCCAAGCGCCTGATCCTCGACTTGCGCGGCAATCCCGGCGGGATCGTCACCGAAGCGGTCGACATGGCCGGCGAATTCCTCCCGGCGAAGTCGCTCGTCTTCTCCACCCGCGGCCGCCAGCAATCGGTCAACAAGGAGTACCGCACCAGCAGCGACGGCGACTTCGAACAGATGCCGATGGTGGTGCTGATCGATCAGGGAAGCGCCAGTGCCGCCGAAGCGCTCACCGGCTCGCTGCAGGACAACGACCGCGCCATCGTCGCGGGCCGGCGGAGCTTCGGGAAGGCGCTGATGCAGACCGGCTTCCTCGTCCCCGACGGTTTCGTCGAACTCACGGTTGGGCATGTTCTTTCGCCGAGTGGACGATATATCCAGCGACCATACACCGGGCTGCAGCTCGAGCAGTACTACGCCTTCGCCGGGGACTCGGCCTGGCAGGACACCACCCGGATCTTCCACACCGTGCACGGACGGCCGGAAAAGGGCGGCGGCGGGATCGCCCCCGATGTCGCGCTGCCGCCACCGCCCGGAGCGCCACGATGGTGGACCGTCGCGGCCGACAGCGGCTGGGATCGTGCCATCGCCGACAGTGTTGCCAACACGCTCGGAAGTGCGCCGGCCGATCGCGCGGCATGGCTTGCCGATTCGTCGAGATGGAACGATCGCGTCCTCCTCCCCTTTCTCGGGCGGGTACGCGCACGACTGGCGATCGCTGCGGCGGTCGACGCGCCCTCGCGCGCCGCGATGTCGCGACGTCTCGCGGCCGATGTTGCGACGGTCCGGTGGAACGAGGAGGCCGGTCGAGAACTCTCGATCAGGAATGACCCCGACGTGATCGCGGCGCGGGGACTCTTCGCCCGGAGTGCGGCGATTCTCGGACACTAGCCGCCTCACCCCGAGCTCAGCGTCCGCAGGACGCCAAGCAAGGGATCGGGATGACATCTGCCCCCCGGCGGGGCATCTTTGGACCATGGCCACCCGTACCCAGGCGCGCTCGCGCTCAGCGATCCGGCTCGAAAAGACCGAGCTCCTCGATCTCTACCGGCTGATGCTCCTCTCCCGCCGGCTCGACGACAAGGAAGTCCAGCTCAAGCGGCAGAATCGCATCTTCTTCCAGATCTCCAGCGCCGGCCACGAAGCGGTGACCGCCGCCGCCTCCAGGATCTTCCGCCCCGGCCACGACTGGTTCTACCTCTACTATCGCGATCGCGCCCTCTGCCTCGGTCTCGGCATGACGGCGACCGAGCAGCTCCTCTCGGCGGTTGCCGCCGCCGATGATCCCAACTCCGGCGGCCGCCAGATGCCGTCGCACTGGGGGCACAAGGAACTCAACATCGTCAACGTGTCGAGTCCGACCGGGACGCAGTTCCTCCAGGCGGTCGGCGCCGCCGAGATCGCGGTGCGCGCCCCGGCAAGCGACGCGACGCGCGACCTATCGGCGGGCGATGAAGTCGTGCTCTGCACCGCGGGCGAAGGGACGACGAGCGAAGGCGAGTTCTGGGAATCGCTCAACACCGCCTGCAATCTCAAGCTGCCGATCGTCTATCTCATCGAGGACAACGGCTACGCGATCTCGGTCCCGGTGGAGGTGAACACCGCCGGCGGATCGATTTCGAAGCTGGTGCAGTCGTTCCCCAACCTCTTCATCCAGGAAGTCGACGGCTGCGATCCGGTCGCCTCGTACGACGTGATGCTCAAGGCGTTCGACCACGCCCGCACCCGCAAGGGGCCGGCGCTGGTGCACGCCAGGGTGATCCGCCCATACTCGCATTCGCTGTCCGATGACGAAGTGGCGTACCGGCCGGCGTCCGAGCGCGAGGCCGACGCCGCGCGCGACCCGCTGCGCACCTATCCGGCCAAGTTGCTCGCTGACGGCATCGCCACCGAGGCGGAGCTGGAGCAGATCAGCAATGCGGTCAACGAGGAGATCGAGGTGGCGACGGGGATCGCACTCGCATCGCCGCAGCCGACCGCCGACACGATCTATCAGTATGTCTATTCTCCCGACGTCGATCCGACGGCGGAGCAGTTCGACACCGAGGACGACCCGCAGTCGACCGGCGAGCCGACCACGATGGTTGATCTCCTCAACACCTGCCTCAGGGACGAGATGGCGCGCGACCCGCGGATTCTCGTCTTCGGCCAGGACGTCGCCGACGCATCGCGCGAGTCGAACCGCACGGCGGTGAAGGGGAAGGGCGGCGTCTTCAAGGTCACCTTCGGATTGCAGAACCAGTTCGGCGGGACGCGGGTATACAATTCGCCGCTCGCCGAGGCGAATATCATCGGCCGGGCGATCGGGCTCGCGACCCGCGGGATGAAGCCGGTCGTCGAGATCCAGTTCTTCGACTACATCTGGCCCGCCTACATGCAGCTCCGCAACGAGCTCGCGCTGCTCCGTTGGCGGAGCAACAACGCCAACGCAGCACCGGTGGTCGTACGTGTCACGTACGGCGGATACCTCAAGGGTGGCGCGGTGTATCACTCGCAGACCGGGGCGGCGATCTTTACCGGCGTGCCGGGGATCCGCGTCGTCTGTCCGTCGACGGCACTCGACGCCAACGGACTGCTGCGCACCGCGATCCGCTGCGAGGACCCGGTCCTCTTCCTCGAGCACAAGCACCTCTACCGGCAGACATACAACAAGGGGAAGTACCCCGGACCGAACTTCATGATCCCGTTCGGCAAGGCGCGGGTGGTGAAGGAGGGGCGCGATCTGACGGTGGTCACGTACGGCGCCGTGGTGCAGCGCGCATGGCAGGCCGCAAGGAATATCAAAGATGCCACGGGGCAGAGTGTCGAAGTGATCGACCTGCGGTCACTCAATCCGGTCGATTGGGACACGATCGCCGCGTCGGTGAAGAAGACCAGCCGCGTGATCGTGGCGTACGAGGATTCGCTGAGCTGGGGCTACGGCTCGGAGATCTCGGCGAAGATCGCGTCGGATCTGTTCGAGTATCTCGATGCGCCGGTCAAGCGCGTCGCGGCGACCGATACATTCGTGGCGTACGCGCCGGAGCTTGAGGATGTGATCCTGCCGCAGGTCGAAAGCCTCCAGGCCGCGATGGTCGAGGTTCTGAAATACTAGGCGAGGCGGAGAGACCAACCGACCACTTCTCCGAACCGTTCTCGCGGACGCTGCGTCGCACCATCGGACTCGCGATCGCGATCGGCGCGATCATCGCGCTGGTCCACCGCCGTCTCGCACTCTTCCCGCTCGGCGTCGAGTTCGCCCTCTGGTTCACCCTCGGTGGCCATTTCGTCGAACTCGTCTGCCGAAATCAGCTTCGCCCGCTGATCAGCAATCGCATCGTCGGATTCGTCGTGCGCGTCGTCGCCTGGTTCATCGGTGGATCGTTGCTCTACGCCGGCGCGATGGCGACGCGCGCGCTCTTCTTCCACCATCATCCGTCGACGATGCCGTGGTGGATCGGCGGTGTGGCATTCATCGCCGGAGAACTCCTGATCCACCTCCTCCTGCTCGCCCGCGGCGAGCCGAGCGTCTACAACTCGCACGGGTGAGCGTCAGCTAGTGCCGCGCGTCGTAGCGCAGCACTCCCTGCGTTCCCGCAGTGAAGAGCGTGCTGCCGGCCGGCCGATAACGATTGACGTACGCGCTCCCGAGCGTCACCGGACTCCACGTCGCACCACCATTCGTCGTGGCAAACATCCCGGTGAAGAAGCCGCCGACCCACCCCACGTTGGCATCGAGGAATCCGATCCCCTGCAATCCGCCCGCGGGGAATCCTGTCTTACTTGTCCCCGTCGGTTGTCCGGTCGCGACGATCTCCACTGCCCAGGTCTCACCGCCATCTACCGACTTGAGCACGCGATAGGTGTCGTCGTCTGATTCGACCGCGACATAGATCACGTTGGCCGAAACAATGAAGATCTTCCACGCCCATCCAATTCCGGCAGCGTTGGTGAACACCGTGCGCCACGTCGCACCGCCATCGGTCGTCTTGAGCACCGTCGCGGGTCCGGTCGCCCTCCCGACTCCAATGCCGGCTCCGCCGATGAATCCGATCGACTCGTTGACGAAGGCGATATCGACCAGTCCCCCCATCAGCGCGCTGAGATTGGTGTACTGCCACGTCGCTCCGCCATCGGGGGACATGAAATAATCCGTCGCGCCGATGTAGCGACCCACGATGTGCACATGGTTGCCGACATGCGTCATCCCGCAGAAACCGACCGGCGTCCTGGGGAGTGTGGAGGTGACGTCGGTCCACGTCGTTCCCGCGTCGGTCGTCCTGAACAACTTCCCCAGCAATGTTCCCGCGAAGCCGCGAGTGCTGTCGATGAAGTCGACGCTACGCAACAGGCCGAGGCCGCTCGCCTGCTGCGTCCATGTGGCGCCACCGTCGGCCGTAGCGATGATGTCGCCCTGATCCGATACGACCCAGCCATGGAGCGAGTCGGGAAACGCCAGCCCCTCGTATTTCGACGTGATCGGCCGGCTGAGCACCAGTGTCCACGGCCCGAGTGCCGAGACTGTGTCGGCACCAGGGGGAGATGGCGGCAGGACCGGGAGGCGAACGGTGATCGTCACCGATCCGCTCTTCCCGTCGATCATCGCGGTCAACGTCGCCATTCCCGGCGCCTGGGCGGTCACCAGCCCGCTGTTGTCGACGGTCGCGACGGCCGGCTGCGAAGAGCTCCAGACGACGGTGTGGCCCGTGAGCGGATTGCCGACTGCGTCGCGCGGTGTCGCGGTCAACTTCAGCGTCTGCTGCGGTACCACGATGACGGCGGTCGTCGTGAGCGCGATGTCGGCGACGGCACTTGATCCGGGCCCGGTCGAATCGCGTCCCTCGCATGTGGCCTGCGTCAACACGGCGGCGACGAGGATCAGGTCTCTCGCGCGACGACCGGTGCTGGTGGCACCAAGCCTGAAACGGGCGGATCGCATCACGGCCCCCGCGGCGTATGGGAGGTGGATCGGGTGGAAGAATCTACGCCTGATTCCGGAACCGGGGTTTCGCTATTCTTCTGGATGCTCCGTCCATACCAGTTGTTGATGGCGTCACTCGTCATCGCGGTCCCCGCCGGCGCCCAGTCGGCCGACACCGTTCGCGTCGCGTATTCGGCGGCGCGCTGCTCCAGGTGCGCCAAGTGGAACCAGCCGCACGCGCCGTTTCGCATCTTCGCGAACACCTGGTACGTCGGCACCGACGGTCTGTCGTCGATCCTGATCACCTCGCCCAGGGGACACATCCTGATCGACGGGGCTCTCGCGATGTCGGCGCCGTTGATCGTCGCCAACATCCAGGCCCTCGGCTTCCGGATCGAGGATGTGAAGCTCCTCCTCAATTCGCACGACCACAGCGATCACGCCGGTGGTCTCGCCGAACTGGCGCGATTGTCCGGCGCACGCGTGGCGGCGAGCGCCCGGAGCGCGCCGACCCTCGAACGCGGTCAGTCCGATCCGAGCGACCCGCAATACGGTGTGGTCCTTCCGTACCCACCGGTGCATGTCGACCAGATCGTCCACGACGGGCAGAAACTTCACGTGGGCCCGCTGACCATCACGGCGCATCTCACGCCGGGACACACGCCCGGGGGAACGAGCTGGAGCTGGCGGTCGTGCGATACGACGAGCGGGCCGGTCGGTCAACTGCGCGGCCAGCCGCCGCTTCGCTCTGGACAAGGCCACTGTGTCGACATCGTGTATGTCGACAGCCAGTCACCGGCGTCCGACGACGATTTCCTCTACACCCGAAGCACGGCTTACCCCAACGCCATCCAGGATTTCGAGCACGGGCTGGCGCTGCTCGACCATCTGCCGTGCGATATCCTCCTCACGCCGCATCCCGAGGCGTCGGATTTCTGGCACCGGATCGCCCTCCGCGACAGCGGCGATACCTCAGCCTTGATCGACCGATCCGCGATGGCGAAGTTTGTCGCGAATGCGCGGAACGATGTCGCTCAGCGCGTCTTGCGCGAAGAGAAGGGAAGGGTTGCTCCGTGATGGCCACCGCATCGCCTGATCCCGGCTCTCCAGCGGCACGGCGCTCCGCCGAAGCGGCGTTGCGCACCGTGATCGCCAAACACGCGCCGGCACATGCGCCGCTCATCGCCACCCTGCGCCGCGCGATCCGCAAACGCCTCCCGACAGCACACGAACTGATCTACGAGTACACCTCATGGCTGGCGATCTCGTATTCGCCGAATGATCACGGCTATGATGGCGTCCTGGCGATCCGCGCCGATGCCAAGGGCGTCGCGCTCTACCTGAGTCGTGGCAAGGAGCTGCCGGATCCCGAAAAGCTCTTGCGAGGGTCGGGGAAGCTGGTCCGCTTTGTGCCAATCGATAGCGCTGCCACCCTGCGGCGTCCCGCCGTCACGCGCTTGGTCGACGAAGCAATTGCCCGGAATCCGATCCCGTTCCCGCGCACCGGCACCGGATCGATCGTGATGCAGTCGGCATCAACCAAGCCCCGGCGCCGCAGCAAGTCCTGACCACGACAGCGGGAGGATCAGTTCATCATGGAGATGGCATACCGGGATCAGTGGAAAGGGGAGATCGCCGAGATGCGGCGCGTCCTCTCCGGCTTCGCGATGAAGGAAGAGTGCAAGTGGGGAAAGCCCACCTACACCATCGACCGCAAGAACATCGTCATCATGCAGGGGTTCAAGGAGTATTTCGCCCTCGGCTTCTTCCAGGGCGCGCTGCTCAAGGACCCGAAGCATCTGCTGGTGCAACTCGGCCAGGTGCAGGCCGCGCGGGTGATGAAGTTCACCAGCGCGCGCGAGATCACGGCGAAGGCGGCGACGATCAAGGCGTACGTGCGTGAAGCGATCGCCGTCGAGAAGGCGGGACTCAAGGTCGAACGGAAGAAGACCTCCGACTTCCCGGTACCCGACGAACTCACGGCGCGATTCCGGAAGGACGCGCGCTTCAAGCGTGCCTTCAACGCGCTGACACCGGGGCGGCAGCGCAGCTACCTCTACCACTTCGCCGGCGCGAAGCAGTCGGCGACGCGCACCTCACGCATCGAGAAGGCGATGCCGGCGATCTTCGCGGGGAGGGGATTTCTTGAGCGGCCGTAACGCGAGCACCATCGGCTTCCCGATCGCCTTCACCGCGGCGTCGGTCGCCAAGGGGATGGTGACGTCACTCGCCGGTGACGGCCGCCCGATCGGCACCGCCATCGCCGACGCACTCGTCTGGGGAATCCCGCTCGCGCTCCTCGTCTGGCCGGCGCACGCGCTGGTCAATCGCTGGATGTCGCGCTTGTTCGGTCGATTCGAGATCGCGCAGCAGTTCTTCTACTCGGCGGTCATCGGCGTGATCGCGTTCTGTGCGCCGCTGGTTGCGGGGACGCTGATCCCGATCCAGACCTCCGGTGTGACGGTGGTCGGCGTCGGTGCGACCTACTGGGTTGCGGCGGCGATCTTCACCGTCGTGCCGTTTCTGGTGTGGGGGCGGCGGCGGATCGTCGCGCAGGACTGACTGGTCGGCCCCTGATCGCAGGACTCTTCGCCAGTCGTTGATCCGCAGTTGATCGTCACGGCGATCTTTCCCTCTGCCTTGACATCTGTATATACAGAACCATATTCATGCTCCAGTACTCATGGGACCCGGCCAAGAGCGCCGCGAACCTTCGACTCCGCGGATTCGACTTCGAATTCGCGGCCCGGATTTTCGAGGAGTTCACCGTACAGCGCGAGGACAGCCGCCGGGACTACGGCGAGCGACGGATTCTCGCGGTCGGATCGGTCGAGGGAATTGAGCTGACCGTGTGTTTCACCGATCGGTATCGGACGGGCGGAGTTCTGACCCGCCGGATCATCTCAGCAAGACGGAGCAATCATCATGAGCGCCAAGCACACCGCGAAGCGGTCGAAGATCGATAAGTCGCCGCGCGGACGCGCTGATCTCGCGCGGCTTCGTGCCATGAGCGAAGAGGAGATTGCGCGTAATGCGCCGCCGGAGCTGGCCGATCTTCCCAACGACTTCTGGGACAACGGCACGCTGGTGATGCCGATGATGAAAGAGGCGATTTCACTGCGAGTCGACGCCGATATACTCGAATGGTTCCGAAGCCTTGGCCCCAGATATCAGACTCGGATGAACGCAGTGCTGCGCGCCTATATGTCCCACGCCCGCGGCCGAGCGCCGCGGGCACGAGCGGTCGCGGAGGCGGGGAGGCGCACGGGCAAGGGCAATTCCCGCTAGGGCAATTCCCCGAAACCTCCCGCCGCGCTACCTCGTCAGGTCTCCGTCACGCTCGACGATTCACCGACCATTGCAGTCCGACCGATCCGGCTCAACGCCCATTTCCCGGAGCTGCACCGATGCGTCGTTTGCACCTCGTCGCCACGCTCGCGCTCGCCACGGCACTTCCGCTCGCGGCCCAGACTCCGCAGACCGCTCCCCGCGCGATCCCGCTCCCCGACACGATGGGTGCCAACTTCGACGTCAACGACACCCTCACCGCGCGAAGCGATCCCGGCGACTACGACTTCATGGTCGGCACCTGGTCGTTCACTTTCCAGGGGCGCGCCCAGAACGGTGCGTTCAGCCAGCCGTTCACTGGCCACTGGGTCTTCACCAGGAAGCAGACTGGCGGGAAGGGCGTCTTCATCGAGGACCATTTCCGTCCCGATGATCCGAACTCGACGTGGGATGCCGGCACCTGGACCTACCGCGTCTTCAATCCGCAGCGGCACCTCTGGCAGATGGAAGGGGTCACCACGTCGAGCGGCGCGTGGCAGCCGGGGCTGATGTGGAGCGCCGGCGCCGACCGTCTCCTCACCGAGTGGTATGGCACGATGCTGGTGCGATTCAGGTACTTCGCGATCGAGCCGACGAAGTTCCTCTGGCGCGCCGACGCGACCTTCGACCGCGGCAAGACGTGGATCCGCGATTACTGGACGATGGAGGTACACCGGATTTCGCAGTGATGAGCGACCGCGCCACCGTCTCCACCTTCCGCACCGGAGCTCCGTGAATGTCGCCATCACCTGAGAAGTGGTTCGAGCGCTCCTTTGATTTCGCACTCCCCAGCAGCCGCTTTCCCAGTCTTGTGGAACGACTGCGCGGCACGCCCGCGCGACTCGAAGAACGCACGCGAGCGTTGCCCGCCGACGTTCTTACCCGGGTCCATCCGGGCCACTGGTCGGCGCAGGAGAACGTCGGGCATCTCGTCGACCTGGAGCCGCTGTGGTTTCGCCGGGCGCAGCAGCTGTTCGCCGCGGAACCGGAACTGGCGCCCACCGATCTCGCGAACCGGCGCACCCACGAGGCGAACCACAACGCGCGTCCACTGGAAGATCTCCTCGCCGAGTTCCGGGGACTGCGTCACCAGTTCGTGCAGCTCCTGGCGACCGCGGACGCTTCCGCCCTCACCCGTACGGCGCTGCATCCTCGCCTGCGGACGCCGATGCGCCTGATCGATCTGGCCGTCTTCGTGGCCGATCACGACGACCACCATCTCGCGGCGATCACGCAACTCGTCGAGCCCCCGGCGTGAGCGAAAGCGGCGCATCGAATCCGTTGCTGGTGCTCTGACGAATCCCGGCTAGCTTTGGCGCCTTACGGTGAGGGGGGACGGGTTGGCGCTGGAACTGATCGAACGGGCGTTGGCCGACAAATACACCATAGAGCGTGAACTCGGCCGCGGTGGGATGGCCACGGTGTACCTGGCCCACGACCGCAAGCATGACCGCACCGTGGCGCTCAAGGTTCTCCACTCCGAACTCTCCTCGGCGCTCGGCCCCGACCGCTTCCTCCGCGAAATCAAGGTCGCCGCCCGCCTCAACCATCCCCACATCCTGCCGCTGCACGATTCTGGCGAAGCCGATGGCTTCCTCTACTACGTCATGCCGTATGTCGAGGGCGAATCGCTCCGGGCGACGCTCAACCGGCGCAGCAAGCTGCCGCTCGACGAGGCGCTGCACATCGCGCGCGCGATTGCCGGCGCGCTCGACTATGCCCATCGGCAAAGGGTCGTGCATCGCGACATCAAGCCCGAAAACATCATGCTGCACGAGGGCGAAGCGACCGTGATGGACTTCGGCATCGCCAAGGCGGTCAGCGTCTCGGCCGGCGACACACTCACCCAGACCGGGATGATGGTCGGGACGCCGGCGTACGTCTCCCCCGAGCAGGCGGTCGGCGAGTCGGAGATCGATGGACGAAGCGATCAGTATTCGCTGGCGTGCATGCTCTACGAGATGCTCTCAGGCGCCAGGGCATTCACCGGTGCCACGGCGCAGGCGGTGCTGAGCAAGCGTTTCACCGATCCGGTTCCGTCCCTGCACAAGATCGATGCAACGGTGCCGGACGAGATCGACATGGCGGTGTCCAAGGCGCTGTCGAAGGATCCGCGCGAGCGCTTCGACACGTCGGCCGAGTTCGCCAAGGCGCTGATCTGGCCGAAGGTGGCGACACCGGCCGAACAGCCGACGGTGAAGCACGCCACCGCACCCAAGTCGATCGCGGTCCTGCCGTTCGCCGACATGAGCGCCGAGCGGGAGAACGGCTACTTCACCGACGGCATGGCGGAAGAGATCATCAACGCGCTGACGACGATCAAGGCGTTGCGGGTCGCGTCGCGCACCTCGTCGTTCGCCTTCAAGGCGACCACCGAGGACATCCGCCAGGTCGGCAAGAAGCTCGATGTCGCCACGGTGCTGGAAGGGAGCGTTCGCAAGGCCGGGAACAAGCTCCGCATCACGGCGCAGCTGGTCAACGTCGCCGACGGGTATCAGCTCTGGTCGCAGCGCTACGATCGCGACCTCGAGGATGTCTTCGCCATCCAGGACGAGATCGCGCAGAGCATCGTCAAGGCGCTGCGAGTGATCCTGAGCGACGACGAAAAGCGGGCGATCGAGCGAGTGCCCACGGCGAACGTCGAAGCGTACGACTGCTACCTGCGCGGGCGGCAGTATTTCCATCAGTTCCAGAAGCAGAGTCTCGAATTTGCGCGGCAGATGTTCGCCAAGGCGATCGAGATCGATCCGACCTACGCGCTGGCGTACGCGGGGCTCGCCGACTCGTGCTCGGTGCTGTACACCAACTTCGACGCGTCCGAGGCCAACCTCTCCAACGCCGAGACGGCGAGTCGCCGGGCGCTGGAACTCGATCCGGGGCTGGCCGAGGCGCACGTGGCGCGCGGGATGGCGGTGTCGCTGCGCGGCCGGCACGCCGATGCCGAAGGAGAGTTCGAGACGGCGATGAAGCTGAATCCGCAGCTCTTCGACGCCGCGTACATGTATGCCCGGGCGCTCACGGCGCAGGGGAAGCACGACAAGGCGCTGAAGATGTTCGAGCGGGCGTCGGAGCTGCGTCCCGAAGATTATGTCGTCGCAGGATTGATGGGCCAGACGTTCGCGAATCTGGGACGCACGGCGGAAGCCCAGCTCGCGTATCGTCGCCAGTCGATCACTGCGGCCAAGCGGCTGGAGCTCAACCCGGATGATCCGCGGGCGCTCTACATGGGCGCGATCGCGCTGTCGCATCTTGGCGAGCTCAATGGGGCGAAGGACTGGGCGAGGCAGGCGCTGGCGATCAACCCGAGCGACGCGACGGTGCTCTACAATATCGCGTGCATGTTTGCCACCAGCGGCGAAGCTGACGAGGCGATCACCTTGCTGGAACGTGCCGTGGCGGCCGGGTTCGGGCACTGGAACTGGATCGAGAATGACGCCGATCTCGAATCGCTGCGGGGCAATCCGCGGTTCCTGGCACTGAAGGACAAGTTGAAGGGATAGATCCTGATCCTCCGACGCTTTGTCGCCCTGCCGGCACTTCTGATCGCGAGCATGATCGCGCCGACCGTCGGGCGCGCCCAGGGCGCTCTACCCGCGACCCCCTTTTCGACATACCCAGCGCGTTTCGCGCACGCGTACGCCCAACTTGGAAACGGTCTGCTCATCATTCGCTCCCGCTGGGCGCCCGCGGGGTCGACCGACGCCGCATTCAATCAAGAGCCAAACTTCTTCTACTTCACCGGTGACGAGCGATCGCTTGCAGCGGTTCTCGTCCTCGACGGTGCGACACACCACGCAGAGTTGTTCCTTCCGGCTGATCTTCCACCAGACCTGCGCTTCTTTGCGCCAAAGCAGACAGCACCGACGGCGTTGTCGCCGAATGCCGTTCACGTCGACCACGTCTCCGAATGGAGCGACTTCCGGTCGTACATCGACAACCGTCTGTCGACCGACCCGCATCGGACGATCTTCGTCGACGACGGTGGCTCGGCGAACGACTTCGCGGGCGATCTGGGTACTCCGCTCGATTCGCTGGCGACCCTTGATAATCCGTGGCGCGCGTGGCGGCGCGCGATCCAGCAGAGGTGGCCGAACGCTGTCGTGCGCAGCGGTGGCACAATCCTCAGCGCTATCCGTGCGGTAAAGGATTCAGGCGAGATCGCGACACTGCGCCGCGTGGCTGCGACGAGCGCCGCGGCGCTCCTCGCGGCGTTACCTCGATTCTCGCCCGGGCGGCGTCAACGCGAAGTGGAAGCGGCCGTTGTGGAAGCGTGCGTCCGAAACGCCGGCGGTGTGTCGTTCTGGCCGTGGGCGATGTCCGGCCCCAATTCCGCGTTTCCCACCCCCTTCACGTCGTTCATCGACCCCGGGCACCTCGACCGTGTGATGCACGCCGGTGAGGTCGCGCGACTCGACATCGGCTGTCAGGTCGATCACTACCAGGGAGATGTCGGCCGGACGGTGCCGGTGTCTGGTGCCTTCACCGCCGGCCAGGCGGAAGTCATCGATCTCCTCGTCACGGCGTACCGGGCCGGGCTCGCCGCGCTGCGCCCCGGGGCGACCGCCGACGCCGTCATCCGCGCCAGCGTCGCCGCAGTCGCCCGTCGTCGGCCCGCGTTGCGCACGTCGCTTGGCCGAGACGCCGCGGCGGTGATCACTCGTCCCGACGGCATTCCGTTCTGGCAATTGCACGGCATCGGTCTCGATGCTGCCGAAGCATTGCCGGATACGCTGCGGGCGGGGATGACGGTGGATTACGAGCCGATCTTCGTGGTCGGCGGACAAGGGTTCTACATGGAGGACATGATCCTTGTCACGCCGACCGGGTTCGAGATTCTTACGACGGGACTGCCAGACTCGGCCACCGAGATAGAACGCGCGATGCGGCCGCACGGATCACGCTAAATCGCTGCGAGGCAATCCCCGATTCCTGGCGCTGAAGGAGAAGTTGAAGGGCTACAGCTTACTCCGCTCGCAACGCTCGCATCGGTTCCACCCGCGACGCCCGCACGGCAGGGATCAACCCCGCGCCCAGGGCGACCAGTGACAACGTGATCGCTGCGGTGGCGAGGACGGCCGGATCGTAGCCGTTCATCCGGTACAACTGCGACTGCGCAAGGCGCCCGAGTCCAACCGCTGCCGCGATGCCGACTCCCCCACCCACCACGATCATCACGCCGACTTGGCGCAGAATCATCACGCGCACGCGCCCCGGTGCCGCGCCGAGTGCCATGCGGACACCGATCTCGCGGGTGCGTTGCGTGACCGTCTGTGCCAGCACACCATAGAGTCCAATTGCCGCGATCAGCGTGGCCAGGATGGCGAACGCGGCGGAGAAGTCGCCGATGAATCGATCGAGATAGACGTTCTGTTCGATCTGCTCCGGCATCGTTCGCATCTCCTGCACCGGCAGCCCGGGATCCAGTCGCGCCAGGACCCGCGGAATCATTGGAATCAGGCGATCGGGGTCCTGCGAGGTGCGCACATAAAAGGACGCGGCGCCGAGTCCGGGATCCTGTGCGTAGGGGAAGAACACCTGTGGCGGCACATCGTCACGTACCTCGCTGTACTTCGCATTCCGGACCAGTCCGACGATTTCGACATCGCGCGGCGTACCATTCCCCACATTCATCCGGCGCCCAATGGGATTTACGCCTGGCGTGAACTTCCTGGCGAATGCCTCGTTGACGATGGCAACCTTGGGCGCGCTCGGCCCATCGGAGCGCGTGAACTCGCGTCCCGCGATGAGCGGTACGCCGAGGGTGCCGAAATATCCGGCGCCGACGCGATTGTAGTGCGAGGTGTTGTCGACATCCGGGCCGTTCACGAAGCCATCGACGTCAAAGCCGCGCGCCCGGTTCCTGCCGGCGAGCAGCGGGACGATCGATGCCGTGGCACCCGTGACGCCCGGAATCTGCCGAAGCGAGTCCTCCAGGCGCTGCATGAACTGCAGCGTGCGTTCGGGCGTGTAGCCGTTCAGCTCCGGCGAAATGCCGAAGGTGACCAGGTGATCGATCCTGAGGCCCAGGTCGACATGATTGATTCTGGCAAGACTCTTCGTGAAGAGCCCGGCCGCACCAAGCAGCGCCATCGACAGCGCGAGCTGCGACGTCGCGAGTGAGGTACGCCAGCGTGCTGCACCGCGACCGCCGGCCGGTTGACCGGTGACACCGCGCAGTGTCGATACCAGGTCGGGTCGCGTGGCATGGAGCGCCGGGAAGAGGCCGAAGGCGAATGCGGTAACCAGCGCCAGCATCGCGGTGATGGCGAGGATCGTGGTGTCCAGATGAATGTTGAATGTCGACGCGGTGGCAGGCGGAAGGAGCCGCGCCATCGCACCAAGCGTCGTGCGCGCCACCAGGAGCGACAGTGCCCCGCCCATGAGACCAAGGAGGCAGGCCTCGGTGAGGAGTTGCGCCACGAGCTGACGGCGGCTGCCGCCGATCGAGAGCCGTACCGCCATCTCGCCCGCCCGCGCGGCCCCCCGGTTCAGCAGCAGGTTGGCGATGTTGGCGCAGGCGATCAGCAGCACGAGTGCCGTGATCGCGAGCAGCAGCAGGAGCGGCGTCTCCGCCTGGCGCGAGAGATTGCTCTGCCCGCGCGCTCCCGGGTCGAGCCTGATCTGCTTCTGGAGGAACGCGGCCGCCGTCTTCGGTGAGAGATTCTGCTGCAGCGGTGCTTCCACGTCGTGAAGTATGGCGCGGTACGGCACGTTGATGCCGGCGGTCGCCTGGTCGACTGAAACGCCCGGCTTGAGCCTCCCGAACAGGTAGACCCACGCTTCGAGCCGTTCAGTGAGGTCAGTCGACCCGGGGCTGAGCAGCTCGCGCAGCGTGATCGGAACGAACACGCGCGGCTTGGCACCGAGCGTCGTGCCGGTGAATCCACGCGGTGCCACTCCCACCACGGTGATCGACTGGCCATTGACGATCAGCGACTGATTGAGGATCGCCGGATCGCCGCCGAACTCGGTCTGCCAGAAGTCATGGCTCAGTACGGCAACGCGCGCGTCGCCGGGACGTTGATCGTCGGTGGTGTCGAGCAATCGTCCGAGTGCGGGGTGCAGCCCGAGCACCGCGAAGTAGTTCCCCGACACGAGCACGCCATCGCCGGTCAGGGCGTGGCCGCGCGCCGAGAAGTTGGCGTCGAAGAGGACGTGCGCCGCGATGCCGGTGAAGCCGGTCTGGGCGCGCTGGAGGTCGCGAAACAGCGGGTAATCGAAGACCTGATTGCAGTCACCGGCCTGTCCGCAGGACTGATACCCGGTGGTGACGCCAACGCGGGCGAAATTGACGAGGCCGCCGGGGTCCCGGACCGGAACCGGACGCAACAGGAACTGGTCGAACACCGAGAAGATGGCGGCGTTGGCGCCGATGCCAAGGGCGATGGTGAGCACGACGATCGAGGTGAACGCCGGACTCTTGCGCAGCGTGCGAAAGGCGTAGCGGAAGTTCGTCGCAACGATCTCGAGCCACGGGAGGCCGCGCTGATCGCGCATCGCTTCGGCGGCGCGGGTCAGCCCTCCGGATGCGATGATCGCCTGCCGTCGCGCTTCTGCCGGCGACATGCCGCGTCGAATGTTCTCGTCGGTTTCCATCTCGATGTGCGCCTGCAGTTCGTCGTGAATGGCACGGTCGTCGTGATCTCCGAAGAATCCGATGATGCGCGCGAGGATGGCGCGAAGGTGTCTCATGACTGCCCCGGCTCAAGCGAGAGAAAGGCGGAGATCAGGTCGGCGGTACGCTGCCATTCGCGCTCTTCGCGGGCAAGCAGCTTCCGGCCCGCGGCGGTGAGCGCGTAGAACTTGGCGCGGCGGTTGTTCTCGGATGGCCGCCACTCGCCCTTGATGGCGCCCTCCTGCTCGAGCTTGAGGAGCGCGGGATAGAGGGTGCCGTAGTTGAGGGCGAGGCGGTTCTTGCTGGTTTCCTCGATGCGCCGCGCGACGCCGTAGCCATGCAACGGGCCGAGGACGGC
This sequence comes from Gemmatimonadales bacterium, assembly GCA_036500345.1. Classification (NCBI taxonomy): domain Bacteria; kingdom Pseudomonadati; phylum Gemmatimonadota; class Gemmatimonadia; order Gemmatimonadales; species Gemmatimonadales bacterium. Next base: position 24,833 of record DASYCE010000006.1, read on the forward strand.
GAGGGTGCGGAGAATCATGAGGGCGAGCGTGCCCTGCATCACATCGGATTTGGACATGGCAACCGTCCTATGGGTTACCAATACGACGCCGGAGGGGGTGAAACGGTTGCAGGAGGAGGGCGCGAGGCGTTGGGGGCCCTCGGCCCCCGGCTCTCGGCTTCACCCCTTCGTTCAGGGCTCCTGACTCACGGCGACCGGTACTTCGCGAACTGCGGCACCGGGTGCCCCAGAAACTCCTCGAACGGCTGTAGTTCCCGCATCGCGCGGATATCCGAAGGAGTGACGAGATCCAGTTTCGTCAGGACCTCGTCGAGTGGTGCATGCATCTCGGTGACCAGGTACGCGCCATAGAGATGACGCGCCCGCCATGCGACGGTACAGTGGAGCAGGACCTTGCCATCGGTTCCTGCGATCGCCGCGGCGAGTGACTTCACCGCCGCCGGCGTAAACGGCATCACCGAGTCGCCCCGCATCGGCAGATAGACGTACTGCATGCCGAGTTGCTTGACGACCGCGGCCTCGTCGAATCCGACGCGCGCCATTTCCCCCGGCGATCGCAGGTTCACCACCGTCGTGACGCCGCGCGCTTTCATCTCGCGAAGCCCCTTCTCGGTTGGCTGACCGGCGACGAACAGTCGGTCGCCGGCCGAGAAGAACAGACCCTGGAACATCCCGGTCGTGTCGAAGTTCACGAACTTCGGGATGCTCCCAGGGCTCGACCCTTGGGCTCCCTGCGCGGCGGCCACCGGCGGGACGGCACTCAGCAGAGCACCGGTGATCAGTATCCGTCCTGCGGTGAATCTCGTCATCACGATCTCCTGGAGAAGGCGCACTGGACGCCCCAATCTCACCCGATCGTTCGCAGGGGGTGTGATGGAATTGTGCGGGCCGTGAGCGGACCTTGTCCGCGGCGTCCCGCTTGATGTCCGCAGTCGCCCGCACCTGTCCCGCATAAGCGCCGCAACGCCGGAACCGGCGCCGGCACCCGATCCGGTACCGGCACCCGTTCCATCGCCATCGCCGGTACCGGTGTCAGTGCAACCGCCGGGATCCCCCATTGACCCGGCGAAGCAGGTGTCATGATGCATCGCCCGCTGCGGCCGCAGCGGCAGCAGAAGAGACGGCGTGCGGATCAGGTCATCGATTCGCACGCCGGCCTCGTTGTTAATTACATTCACGTCGACCTGAATCGTCTCCGTCCCGAACCTTGACGAATGGTACCAGCCGCGCTGATTGATCCCCACCGGCCGATGCTGCAGCGACTGATCTGCGCGGTCGTGCCGTGCCTGCTCGCGGCCTGCGCCCACAATCCGCCGTTGACCTTCGACGCCGGACTGAGACACGTGGTGCCACGTCCATATGGCCTCCACTCGGAGCCCACTGACGGCACTGATCGCCTCGGGTTCGCTCCCCTTGAATCGTCCGCGCTGCCACCCGGCGAACGCGAGATCCGCCTGGAGATCGATTGCGGTGGCTGTACTCCGAAGTATGTCTTTCGCATCCGGACCGCCGACCATCGCGCAGTCGGCGAGGCGTATCTGCTTGAGGGGCATTTTGCTCCGGATCCAGGAGACACGGCCGGGGCGCGACAATTCCGCGAAGTCGAGGCACGCAACGACAGTGACCGTCGCGTCTTTCGCTGCGGACCGTGGATCCGCAGAGGGGATGGAGAACTCGAGGGTTGCAGGATCGGCGCTCCGATCAACTGGCACCACGTATTACGCTTGCTCGACCAGAGCGGTGTCCTGCGTGCAGTGGTCGACACTGGATACGACCCCGAGCCCCCCGGTTATCGCTTCATCAAGCCGGGCGGGCGAGATCCTGTCACCGGCGTCGATCTCCTGCCGATCGTGCAACGGCCGCCATGCCGAGACATCACCGGAGAATCACTGTTTATCGAGATGCTTGATGGCATCCACTACGGCACGGCGACCTTCTCGTGCCTCGACGTGCACGGGCCGCCGGGAACGGAGCATGATCGCGCGCGGCGATTGCGTGATCAGCTGGCCAATCTGCTACCGCGTCCGACCTGGGATAATTGACGCCGGCGCCGATCTACTGCACCACGATCGGCGCCGTCCACCGGAACGACCCCCACTCCAGCACCATCGTGCCGTGGCGCGCATCGCCCGGCACGATCGACATGGTGAATTCCTCGACCGGTGCCGACATCGTTCCCACAACCAGCGGTCGCCGGCCGAGATCGTACTTCGGGTTGTACTCCGTTCCCCACTGGCCGTACTGCGTGTTGACGATCAGGTCGACTTCACTCTTCGTCGGCACCGTCCAGAGCGTGTAGGTCCCTGGCGCCAGCTGCATTCCCGCCAGCGTCATCGGCGCGGTGGCGGTGAATTGCGTCGCGGCGTTGGCACCGGTGCGCCAAACGTCACCGTATCGCACGATATTGCCGAGGAGGACGCGGCCGCGCATCAACGGGCGCCCGTAATCGACGGAGATCGTGTCGTGACCGATCACGCCGCGCGCCGTGTCGCGCACGCTGAGTTGCGTCGGGCCACCCTTCGCCGCCTCCTCGGCCGCGAATCGCGCACCGATCGCCTCCACATCCGGAAGCGAATCGGTGAGGCGCCGGACTTCCACCTTGTACGTCGTTCCCGCGCCCGAATAGGTGAGCATCCGGTGCGCCGAGTCGAAGGTCGCGGTGGCGGTTCCCGAGAGCCAGTCGTGGCTCAATGATGCTCGGCCGTTGCCAAGGATGCGCACCACGCCGCGATGCAGCGAGAAGCGGTCGAACTCCCGATCGATGTAGTACTGACGCAGCCTGATCGTCCCGCCGACCGGCGTTGACGGCGCGCTGGCGAACGCGGCCGCAAAGTAGAGATCGGTGAGCGAGTACATCTGCTCCAGTTGCGGCATCGCCAGCATCCCGCCGGGGTCCTGGTTGATGCGCACCACGCCGGTGCTGTCGGTCTTCACGATCCGGATTGCCTTCTTCGAGACATCCGCCACCACATGTCGCAGCCGCTCCTGCGGCGGCTCGCTCGGTGTCCGGATATCCATCTCGAGGTGGCGAATGCTTCCATCCGACGCGAGCCGGATCTCTGTATGACGCCGCCGCACCCGCGGGAAGCGATCGACTTCATCGCTTGTGAGCCGGTTCCCGGTGCGGGTGACGCTTTCGATCGAAACGGTGTCGTTGCCGAGGAGCGCGACGAAGCCGTAGCGCGTTGGCGCGGCGGAGGAGCCGCATCCCGCCAGGAGGATCATGGCTGCGAGCGAGCGGGCGCACAGGACGTTGCGGGAATGGAGCGGCACGAGAGCTCTCGGAAGAAGGAAGCCGGGATGAAATGTCTCGGGCCCTGTGGCCGATGCGGGAGGTTGGTGGTTTGGAAGGCGTAAGAGCGATCGAGGAGTATCTTTTTCGACCTCCTGCGAGTCATTCCGGTGCGCCACAGACCTGAAAGAGAGGGGACCATGAGTACACGAAGCGATGGACATGCGGAGACGCTGCTCCGAGGCGCCCGTGACCTGGCGACACTCGTCGCCGGCCTGTCCGATGCCGAATGGCAGACACCGATTCCCCACGACGGCCGCACCGTTGGCGTGGTGGTTCATCACGTCGCCAGTGTCTATCCGATCGAGATCCAGCTGGCGCTTGCGCTGGCTGCAGGCAAGCCGGTCACCGGTGTGACCTGGGACGTGATCGCCGCGATGAACGCCGCGCATGCGAACGACAACAAGGGATGCACCAAGGCGGAAGCGCTGGAAGTGCTTCGCGTCAACAGTGCGGAAGCCGCGGAGGCGATTCGCGGACTCAGTGATGCACAGCTCGACTCGGCGGCACCGATCTAGTTGTACGCCGACGCGCCGCTGACCTGTCAGTTCATGCTCGAGGATCACGCGGTGCGCCACAGCTACCATCACCTGGGCAAGATTCGCAGCGCGCTCGGGCGATGATCGGGTCGGAGACTCTCCGCGGCTCGGGCGCTCCGGCGCCCGCGTCGTGGTACCCGCCGATCGCCGCGCCTGCGACGGCTGGCGCGGCGGGGCGCATCCTTGTTGCGCTGTCGGCGTGCGTCTTCGTCGGTGTCACGACGCTTCACGCGCAGAGCGATTCCGCTCGCGTTACGGCGATGGTCGGTTGTTACCGGCTGCACATCGACGCTCCGACGCAGCAGGATCCCCAGATCTTCCGGCTTGACGCCGGGCGTCCGCTCGCGCGACTGCCGATGCTGCACCGAATGAACGACGGTCTTCGTCGCGTCCTTCACGATCATCCGCCGCCGCCGTTCGACACCGCTACGGCGTTTGGGAATTGGCGGCGGGTCATCCCCGACCGGTGGCTTCGGGCTCCTGAGCAGATCGAGGATTGGGGATGGAGCACTGCGTGGCAGATCAAGGGCGACACCTTGCAGATCAACTGGTCGAGCGGGTTTGATGTAATCACGTTCAACTTTCTCATCGCCAGCGACACACTGCGTGGCACCAGTCACTCCAGAGGTGATCAGGTTGGAACCGAATCAACGGTCGGCGCCTCGGCGTGGCGGACGAGCTGCCCGAGCGGAATGACTGGCGGCTCCTGAGGCGGCACCCGGAGCGGCGCGGCGTCCGGGGGCGTATATTCTCCACCCCCACCGAAAAGCCGAGCGGTATGGATCTCATGGCGTTTCAGCGCGTGCGATCGGCGCTGCACGAGCTTGAAGAAGATCCGGCCTACATCGAACTGGTGACGCCTCCGATCGCCTGCCCGGAGTGCAGTCGGTTCTGGCGCGCCCTCAACCTCGCCACGACACGGGCAATGATTCTCGACCCCAATCCGGCGAACGAGCCAGAATTGCGCGATCGACTTCGCGACTTGCACGTTCTCGCCGTGGGACAGCTCGCGCCATTCTCCCGGTACATCGACGCCGCAGTGGCGGCGCTCGATGCGTGCCAGCTGCCGCCGCACCACGCCCGGAGCGACGACCCTCCCATTCATCCGTGACAGCACTCAATCAGGAGGGATCGGTGGAGCTTCGCCTCGGAGTGATTCGATCGGTGGTCGTCGCGCTCTGCTGCACTGCGGCATCGCTGCACGCCCAGGTCGGTCTGCACGCACCGAAGCAACCCGTCGACACCGCGCCGGCGCCGACCTTGTTCGACCTCCGTCCGCCATCGGCCGATCTCCCTGCAAGCCCGCTCGCCCGCACCTGGCCGTTCGTCATCATCCGGCCTGCGCGACCGACTGTATGGCACTGCCCGATGCCGGTGATCGCGCTCGACTCGACGGCGCGCGACCGGATGCCGATCATCCGGCACGACAGCAGCCACAGCGAGCGGATGCCGGTTGCGAGCGGCGGATGTGTCAACGACCTGCAGCGCAAAAGGGAGCCGCACCGGTGAAACCGGTCTCGCTCTGCGCGCGCGGAGTTCTCCCGTCACCTGCGACTCACTTCCGGAAGAGATAGCTCAGCTTCACGAAGAAAGCGTCAGTGGTCCGCGCGAGCCCGCGAAAGGTGAACGGCGCAGGATCATCGTAGCTGCTGCCATACCCCGCGAAGATCACCGTCCCCGGGACCGGCCGGTACGAGAAGAGCCAGTTCAGGTCGAAGACGTTGCTCGACGATGCGGCGGTGCGTGTGAATCTTCCGCTGACTGGATCGCGCAGCAGGATCGGCGCGTTGGTGCGCGACTCATCTCGCAGCGAGTCGACCTGGCTCGCTGTGTACTGTCCGATCACCCGCACGAAGACCGCGCGGGAAAGCTGGTACTCCACCTTGAGCTGCGGTATCCGCGTCAACTGCGCCAGTGATCCGTCGGTGCGGCGATTCACCTGCGCGTGATTGTAGATCAGTTCGCTTCGAATCCGGTCTGTCGGCCGCCAGGTCACGTCCACGATGCTGAGCAGGATCTCCGCCGGTGCCCACTCCAGGAAGTTCTCGTCATGATGGGTGAGCACGAACGCCGAGAGCGAGAAATGCTGGAACTGCGGCGTGGCGATGTTGCCGCCCAGGTCAAGATTGGTGATGTGCGGCTGCCCGGTGAACGGCACCGTATCGAGCGCCGTCGTCCCCGGGACCCGTTCCTCGATCCAGTAGGTGGTGAAGAGTGATCCGGGATAACCGAACTTCTCGATCGAGATCCCGGTCCCCACCTGCCAGCCGCCCTTGAGGGTGAACCCGAACGAGAAGTCCGCCTGCCGATCGTCATGCGAGATCGATTGTGTCGGCCGTCCCCAGTCGTTGATCCGGTCGCCAAGAAAGACATTGGCATTGAAGCTCTCCATCAGCGACCCGGGGCGGCCGGCGAGCGTGACGCTCGGAATGAGATTGGTGGTGATGAAGCCTGTGTTCGAGAGGAATCCGCTCGACGCCTGGAAGCGCCCGTCGACGCCGTACGACTGGACGCGGAGACCAAACTCTTTCCCGGCGTAGTTCGCAGTCGCCTTCCACATCGGCGCCCAGACGATCGGCGCCGTGGCGGTATCGCGTGTTGCGCTGGCACCGCCCTGCATCGTGACATCCCACGCCCCACCCAGTACCACACGTCCGTCGACCGCGCCGACGCGATTGAAGTTCGACCCATCGATGCGATCGGTATAGACCATGCCGATGGTATTCTGGCCGCCGATATTCCGCCGCAGTCGCAGCGCATTGAGGACCGGATGCGTCGAGTCGATTGACGCCACCGTACCATCGACACCGGAAAGGAGCGCGACCGTCGTCGAACCGACGGCACCGGTGACCTTGATCGCGGCCGACGGGTCAACGAGCCGGCGCGTGTAGATCAACTGCACCGGCGTGTTGAACAACTCCAATCCGTCGAGAAAGAACGGCCGCTTCTCCGGATAGAAGCTCGACGTGCGTGGATCGAGCTGGAGCTGCGGCACGTCGGCCTCGACCTGAGAGAAGTCTGGCCGCACCGTTCCCGCGACCGACAGCGTCGGAGTCGCTCCCCACCGCACCGTGGTGCCGACCCGCGGATCGCCGCCGCTGTAATTCCAGCGCGATCCCTGCGGCGATCCGGCCGTCGTGCTCGTGACTTCCGGTGTGACGTCGAGGACGAGACCGCGATGCAGGCCGGTGAGGCCGGTGAGCGTGCCGGATTGTGCGAGAAATGACGGCTGCGCCTGGAGCACCCGGGTCCACGTTTCCTGGTGCCCGGTCGCCTGGACCACGCGGATCACGTTGATCCCCCAGTCCTGCGGGTCGCGCGCCTGGTACCGCAGGCTCTTGAATGGAATCCGGATTTCGACATCGTACCCCGAGCTGGTGAGGCGCCCCTTCGAGGTGTACACAAAGTCGGGATTGAAGTCGACGACGAACGCGCCGGTCTGCGACGAGTTGGTGATGTCGATGTTGTGTCGCGGCGCATCACTCAGCATCCCGTCGGACTGCACGCCGAGTGGATTGACGCCGAAGGTGAACGCCTGGCGGCGATCGCCCTGCGGATCGAGGATCACTTCGACGTAGTCGTCGCCTGCGATCCTGTCGCGATCGGCGAGCGTGGCGCGGACGGAGGCCGAGTCCTGTCGGGCGTGAATCCCGAAGTAGATCGCGGTTGGTGAATACCACACCAGCACGACCGTCGAGTCATCCGCGGGGCGGTTGTCGGTCGGCACGTACTGGAAGAATCCGCGCAGCACCGCCGCATGCGACCACTGCGGTTCGTCGAATCGTCCGTCGATCATCACACCGGAATCGGCGGCACGAGGAATCGCCACCCGCGGTGCCGTGGAATCGGATTGCACCACGGCGAGCGCGGCGAGGAGAATCAGCATGGTGCCACAATAGGCCACCGCCAATCGCCGGCGCCACGCATGTTGCGCCGCCGGTGCCGATTGCGTGCTGAGTGGTCCCGTTGGCGTGATGGATGGTGCCGGTTGCTCCACTGCTCTGCGCGCACCATACATTACTCATGGCTTCGCTCCGGACTGGTTCGTGGCGCATCGTGGCGCTGGCGCTCTTCGCCGGCGTCTTTCTCACCGCGCAGCCGATGCTCATGAACGAAGCCGTCGGGCATCACATGACGCTCCGCAATGTGGTGCTGGAGATGCTCTTCTGGGTCGTCTGGGCCGGGTACACGCCAATTGTTCTCGCCGCAGCCAATCGTTGGCCTCTCGGTCTGGACATTCGCGCGCGTGAGCTGGTGCCGCACGTCGTGGTATCGGTCGTCCTGTCGCCGATCGCCGATTACACCTACATCGCGCTCGTGCCGACGTGGCGTCTGCTCACCGGTCACCTGACGCTGGCGCAGTACCCGGCGCAATTCACCAATCTCGGCGGCGCCCAGATCTGGGGTTTCTTCATGGGGATGCTCTACTACTGGGCCCTCCTCGTGCTGCTGACGACCTTCCGCTTTCGCGCCCTGTACGCCGACACCGAACGCGCGCTGACGGCTAGCAAGCTCGATGCGTTGCGATCGCAGCTGCGGCCCCACTTTCTCTTCAACACGCTCAATGCGATCTCGGTCCTCGCGCGGCAGGACCCCGACAAGGCGCAACAGATGCTGTTGCGGTTGTCGTCCCTGCTGCGCCGCAGCCTCGACGAGACCGCGCACGAGGTGCCGCTGCGCCAGGAACTGGCATTTCTCGACGACTATCTCGACATCCAGCGCGTCCGGTTTGGCGACAAGCTCCAGGTTCGCATGGACATCGATCCGGCGGTGATGGACGTGCGGGTGCCGGTCTTCCTCCTCCAGCCGCTGGTCGAGAATTCGCTGCAGCACGGCGTCGCCGATGACGGCTCGTCGTTCGTCGCGATCGACGCGACCGAGCGCGACGGCACGTTGCTGCTCCTGTTGACCGACGACGGCGTGCGCGCCGCGTCTCCTGGCGCGAAAGTCGGTGTCGGGCTGGGAAACACCCGCTCGCGGCTGGAACATCTGTACGGCGGGCGTGCGTCGATCGAGGTCGTCCCGCGACGGGGGCACGGGACGCAGGTCGACATCCGGATTCCGCTGTGAAGCTCCTCATCGTCGACGACGAACCGCTGGCACGGCAGGGGCTTCGTCGGGAGATCAGTCGCCTTCCCGGGACGGTGATCGTCGGCGAATGTGGCACGCGTGCCGAGGCGGTGACGGCGATCGTCGAACGCCGGCCCGACGTGGTGCTGCTCGATATCCAGCTGGGTCGCGGCACCGCGTTCGAGATCATCGAGGAGATCGGCGCCGAGGTGATGCCGGTGGTGATCTTCGTCACGGCGTACGACCGGCATGCGATCAAGGCGTTCGAGGTGCACGCGCTCGACTATCTCCTCAAGCCGGTCGATCCCGAGCGGCTGCGCGATGCGATCGATCGTGCGTCGATGCAGATCGCGCGTGAACCGCGGCGCGGCAGTGCGGGCCGGCTCGAGGCGGTGATCGATGCGGTGGGTCCCTCGCCCGCTCAAGGGACTCCCCTCTCACGCCTCGTTGTGCGCGACGGCGAGCGGCTGGTCTTCGTCGATGCCGGGAAGGTCGAATGGGTCGAAAGCGCCGGGAATCAGGTCCGCGTGCATGCCGGCGGCCGGAGCTACACGCTGCGCACCACGATGGACCGGCTCGAGCGCAGGCTCGCCAGCCGCGGCGATTTCATCCGGGTACGACGTTCGGCGCTGGTGAATATCCGCGCTGTCTCGGCGCTCGAACGGTACGCCAAGGGGATGTACACCGTCCGGCTGACCAGCGGTGCGACAGTCACATCGAGCCGCTATCACCAGGAGAACCTGCGGAAGCTGATTACTCCCGCCTGAGTGCCTCCACCGGATCGACTCGCGCGGCGCGCATCGCCGGCACCGCGCACGCCACCATCACGACCGCTCCGAGGAAGAGGAGCACGCCGATGCGTGTCAGCGGATCGTTCGATCCGACCTTGAAGAGCATTCCATTCAGCACGCGCGACAGCGCGAGCGATCCCGCGAAGCCGACGACCAGCCCGCTCACCGCCAGGAATCCTCCCTCCTTCAGCACCAGCGCCATGATCCCGCCGCGCTCGGCGCCGAGGGCCGCACGAATGCCGAGCTCGCGGGTGCGCTGCGCCACCGAGAAGGCGATCACGCCGTAGAGGCCCACCGCCGAGAGCAGGAGCGCCAGCACCGCGAATCCCGCCACCAGCGTGAGCGAGAAGCGCCGCACCGCCACTGACGCCGCCATCAGATCGCCCATCGTCCGCTCGGCATAGAACGCCTGATCGGCATCGACGCCGGCGATCGCATGACGGATCTTCGGCAGCAGGAGATGCGGGTCGCCCTGCGTCCGGATGGCGAGCGAGATGATCGGATCGGGCCCCTGGGCAAATGGATAGAAGACTTCGGGCTTGGCCGGCTGGTCGAGTGCTTCGCCGTGGACGTCATGGACCACGCCGATCACGACCTTCGCCGTCGTGTCGCCGTTCATCACGCGGATCTTGCGGCCGACCGGGTTGCCGTCGGGGAAGAAGAGCCGCGCGGCAGTCTGGTTGAGGATGGCAACCGGCGCGGGCGACTTCGCGGTGTCGCGCAGCGCGTCGAAATCATGCCCCTCGATGAACGGGATCCGCATCGTGGCGAAGTACGCACCGCCGATCGTGCGATATCCCACCGACGGCAGGTCGCTCACGTTGGCATACGGATGTTCCACCGCCTCGGCGGTGGTGGAGTTGCCCAGATTGCTCATCGGCAGCGTATTGATCGACGCCGCCGACACGACGCCGGGGATGCGGTTGAGCTGCGTGACCACATCCCGGTCGAATCGCGCCGATGTGGCGTCATCGAATCGCGATGTCAACAGCGTGATCATTGTCATCACATTCCTGGGATCGACGCCGGGGTCGATCGTCGCGATGGCGCTGAACGACCGCAGCAGCAGGCCGGCGCCGGTGAGCAGCATCACCGCGAGCGCCACTTCGCCGATCACCAGCGCTGCGCGCATCTTCCGCAGGCCGCGATGGCTGGTGCCGCGGCTCCCTTCGCGCAACGCGTCGATCGGCCCGGTGCCACGTTGCTGCAGTACCGGGGCGAAGCCGAAGAGCATGCCGGTGACCGCGGACGCCGCCACCGCAAAGAGAAGGACCCGGCCGTTGACGGCGATCTCGCCAACCCGGGGAATGTTGTTCGGCGCGATGGCGCGAAGGAGTGCCACGCCCCAGGTGGCGAGCAGGATCCCGACGACCCCGCCGATCAGCGCGAGGAGGATACTCTCGGTGAGGAGCTGGCGCGCCAGGCGTCCCGGCGACGCACCGAGCGCGGTACGAATGCCGATTTCGCGTTCACGCTGCGAGGAGCGGGCGAGGAGGAGGCCGCCGACGTTGGCGCACGCAATCATCAGCACGAACAGCACTGCGCCGAAGAGGATGCCGATCGGCCGGCGCGCCGGCGCGGTGATCTGCTCCTGCAGCGGCGATCCCCTGAACACCAGATCACGATCCTGATCAGGATGGTCGTGCGCCAGCGTGCGCGCGATCCGGCCGAGATCGGCCGCGACGGAGGTCTCGGCGCCCGGTCTGATCCGCGCGATCACCCAGTAGTTGTTGTTGCCGCGATTGTCGAGATCGTTTGCGCTTTCGTGGCCGAGCGGGAGATAGACATCCGGCGCGTGAGAGGGCATCGGCACCGCCGACGGCACCAGGTCGGGGAACTGGAACTTCGCGGGGAGCACGCCGACGATGGTGCGCGGCTTCCCGTCGATGATCGCCGCCTTGCCGACAATCGCGCGATCGGCGTTGAACCGTTCGTGCCAGATGCGATCACTGATGACCGCTTCCTCGGGATAGCTGGTCGACTCGGTCCCGCCGGTGAAGAGCCGCCCCATGGCGGGGTGGACCCGCAACACGTCGAAGATGGAGTCACCGACGTAGATCCCGAGTGTCGATTCAGGATGGTCGCCGCCACTCAGGTTGAACAGCCAGTAGCGAAAGCTCGCGACCTCTGTCAGCGAGCGCGACGACGTGCGAAGGTCGCGGAAGTCGGGGAACGAAAACTGGGTTTGCTGATTGTCGCCGGTGCCGGCACCGACGAGCTGCACCAGCTGTTGCGGTGCGTCATAGTCGAGCGATCGGAGGAGGACACCGTCGACCACCGAGAAGATGGCAGCGGTCGCACCGATGCCGAGTCCGATGGTGAGCACCGCGACGACGGTGAAGATCGGATACTGGCGCAGGGTCCGGAGGGCAAAACGGATGTCGCGAACGATCGAATCGAACATGGCGAGTCCTCGGGCACGCGTCGCGGCATCATTGCCGACAACGAACCGGATGGAGGGAAGGGCAACCAACGTGCCGCGGCTGCCCACAGCAAGTCCTTGCGCTGCCGCGCTTTGCGTCGTGGCGCCCGTGCCGTCAAACCCTGTGGCTGTCCGCCTGTGGTTGCGCTTGTCCGGAAACGGACACTCCTCGATCGCCATTGCCTTGACAGTCTGGGTATCCGTTGGTAGCGTTACTTAGACAGTCTTGGTAATCACCCTGGCCGCGAGTCTTCAATGTCCGGCGATCAGTCCAAGGATTGGCTTCACGGTACCCTCGATGTCCTCGTGCTCAAGGCGTTGAGCGGGGGACCGCGTCACGGCTACGCCGTCGCGCGCTGGCTTGAAGACACCACCGGCGACCGGCTGCAGATCGAGGACGGGTCGCTCTATCCGGCGCTCTACCGCATGGAGCGGAAGAAATGGGTCGAAGCGTCGTGGGGGATGTCGGAGCTCGGCCGCAAGGCAAAGCTCTACCGGCTCACCCCCCGCGGCCGCAAGCAGCTGCAGCTCGAGACATCGGACTGGAACGACTACGTGAGCATCGTGTCGCTGGTCCTCCTGACTGCGACCGGCGCAGGACCCGACCGGTGAGCTGGTGGCCGGGTCGCCGGAAGGGCGCGCGCCCGATTCCGGGCACGATGAGCGTCGACGAGGAGGTCGACGCCGAACTCGACTTCCACGTCGCAATGCGGATTCACGAATACATCGCCCGCGGTCTCGACCCCGAGGCCGCCCGGCGCGCAGCGATGACCAAGTTCGGTGACCTGGGCTCGACGATGACCACATGCCGTGCACTCGGCTATCAACGGGAGCGTGAGATGCAACGCCACGAATACCTGAGCGAACTGATGCAGGATATCCGTCTTGCGATGCGGCAGTTGCGTCGCCTCCCGGTCTTCGGCTGCGTGGCGGTGTCGATCCTCGCGATCGGCATCGGGACGACCACGGCGATCTTCAGCGCGGCGGAAGCGGTGGTGCTGCGGCCCCTTCCGTACGCGCATGCCGATCGGCTCGCGATGGTCTTCGATCGCTGGCACGATGTCGACGGGAATGCTGCCGCAGGCAACTACGCGGAGTGGCAGCGCCGTTCGACTTCGTTCGATCAGCTCGCCGCCGCGGACTTCGGCAACATGACTGTCGCCTCAGGCGACTCGCCGGAACGCGTGGTCGGCGCGCAGGTGACCGCCAACTTCTTCACCACGCTGGGCGTCCGGCCGGCGGTGGGTCGTGTCTTCACCGCGGCCGAGGATCACCCAAATCCGAACGTGGCCGTGCTGAGCGACGGGCTGTGGCGTCGCGACTTCGGCGGCGACCGCGATGCCGTCGGCAAGACGATCCGTCTCAACGGAACGTCATATCTGATCGTCGGCGTCATGCCGGCAGGATTCGATCCCACCAGCTCGGGCGAAGAACTCTGGACGCCGGCGGGGTTCACCGGCGAACAGCTGACCGACCGTGACAATCATCACTATGTGGTCATCGGGCTCCTCAAGCCTGGCGCGACGATCGACCGGGCGCAGTCCGAGCTGACCTCGATCGCCCGCGACATGGAAAAGGAATATCCGCAGACCAACACCGGCTACGCCGTGCATGTTCGCTCGCAGAAGGATGTGATCGTCGGCGACAATCGCACCTGGCTCTTTCTGCTCCTCGGTGCCGTCGGATCGGTACTGCTCATCGCGTGCGGCAATGTGGCGAATCTTCTCCTCGCGCGTGGTGCGAGCCGCGCCAAGGAATTTGCGATCCGCACGGCAATCGGCGCCGGTCGCGGACGGATCATTCGCCAGCTGATGACCGAGAATCTGGTGCTCGGCGCCGCCGCGGCGGTGCTTGGTGTCGGCGTGGCGTGGGCCGGCGTCCGACTGCTGGTCGCAGCTGCTCCGGCGGGAATCCCGCGCCTCGAGATGACCCGCATCGACGGCACCGCCCTCGGCTTTGCGCTGATGATTGCGATCGTCTGCTCGGTCATCTTCGGGCTGGTACCGGCACTTCGGGCCGGGAGCACCGATCTCCACGGCGTGATCAAGGAGGGGACTCGCACCGCAATGGCGAGCACCCGCGACCGGGCTCGCACCGCGCTCGTGGGGATCGAAATTGCCGTCGCGCTGATGTTGCTGGTCGGCGCCGGATTGTTGATCCGCAGCGCGATCTACGTCGCGCGCATCAATCCCGGCTTCGAGATGGATGGACTCTTCACCGCGCGCGTCGCGCTTGGCCAGCCTGCCCAGGGCGACGGCGTGGCCGAAGCAGAGCAGACCTTCGATCGGATCGTCACGGCACTCAAGTCGCGGCCCGAGATCGCCGCGGCCGCGCTGACCTCGCAGGCGCCGCTCGGATTTGCCGGGACCTCCAACGGTCTCGTCCCCGAAGGGCGGCCGCGAACGATCGCCTACGCCATTCAGTCGCAGCTGCGGATGGTGACGCCGGGCTATCTCGCGGCGATGCACATTCCGCTCGTCGCCGGCCGCGACATCAGCGACGCCGACGTGCGCGGGGCGATGCGCGTCATCGTCGTCAGCGAGGCGCTGGCCCGGAAGGCATGGCCCAACGAGAGCGCCATCGGCAAGCGGATCGCCTGCTGCGAAGGAACCGACGCCGACCCGCGGTGGAAGACGGTCGTTGGTGTCGCCGCCGACGTGCATTCCAACGGTCCGACCCAGGACGTCGGGCCGGAATTCTACCTGCCGATGGCACAGGCGCCGAGCGACGCATGGATGTGGGTGTCGCGCGCGATGACCGTGGTCGCCCGGGCCCGCCACGGCGACGGTGCCGCGCTCGCGCCGGTCATTCGCGCCGTCGTGAAGGATGCCGATCCCGCCGCGCCAGTCTACCAGGCGGCGACGATGAAGGAGCAACTGCGCACCAATCTCGCGGCGACGCGGTTCACGCTGATCCTGCTCACCGTCCTCGGCGGTGCCGGGTTGCTCCTCGCGATCACCGGCGTGTACAGCGTGATCGCCTATTTCGTCTCGCTGCGCACCCCGGAAGTCGCCGTGCGCATGGCGCTCGGCGCAACCGCCTTCGATGTGGTCGCGTTGCTCAGCTGGCAGGGAGCGGGTGCGATCATTGGGGGGCTCGTTGCAGGAGCGATGGCGTCGCTCTGGGTCACGCAATTCCTGCAGAGCTTTCTCGTCGGCGTCCGTCCTCGCGATCCGGTGACGATGATCGCGTCGATCGGAGTGGTTGCGCTGGTTGCCGCTGCGGCGACGGTGATCCCGGCGCGGCGCGCTACCGGCGTGAATCCGGCGACTGCGCTGCATGGGTAGCGCTTGCGCGGGCGGGCTATCTTTGCTCCTCTCTCATTCCTGTCGAGCCGAGTATGTCCAGCGCTGCAGAAGGCAAAGCCGTTGCATCAGCCATGATCGCCCTCTGGGAACACGAGATTCCCTCGACGATCAAGGTGCTCAACGCGGTCCCGGACGCACATCGCGAGCACCGTCCCGCGCCCAAGTCGCGCTCGGCGTGGCAGCTCGCCACCCACATCGCGACGAGCGACGCGTGGTTTCTGGACTGCATCGAGCGCGGCCAGTTCCACTTTGATCAGGAAGCAGCCGCGAAGGCCGCGGCGCAGTTCAACAACGTCGGGGATGTGGTCGAGTATTACACGGCGACGATTCCGGCGAAGCTGCACGCGATGAACCAGCTTCCCGGCGAGAAGCTCGCGGAGACGGTCGATTTCTACGGCCGGATGCAGATGTCGCGTGGAGCGTGGATCGGCTTTGCGACCAACCACAGCGTCCATCATCGCGGCCAGCTCTCGACGTACCTGCGGAACATGGGGTCGAAGGTCCCCGACATCTACGGACCGAGTGCGGATTCGGAGCCGTAACCGCGCGCGAATCCGGCAGTTTACGGCGAGGCGACGCCGAGCACTGACTGACCATCGAGCGCATCGAATGCAGTGACCGCGGCGCGATGCTGCGCCGCGCATCGTTCGAGGAGTGACGTGAACGCCGGCACGCCGCGCAGCGCGTCCAGCCACGGATCACGGGCCAGCATCGGATAGCAGGAGAATCCGTCGGCGGTGATCCGCTCGAGTTGTGCGAGCGCTTCCTCGGCGTCACCATGGCGAGCGATGTGGCGCGCCACGTAGAAGCGCCCCTCGGGATCGCGAAAGTCCGGTGACAGCATCGAGCGAACTGCGACGACGCTGTCGGCGACGCGCCCCTCGATCAATGCCCGCGCTCCAACCGCCATGTGCCGTCGCCGGGTCGGCATCTTTTCCTCGACCTCGCACAACGCCGGCAGCGCCTCTTCTCCACGCCCGAGTTCTGCCAGCGCGAGTGCCACGATGTAGGGAAAGCTGCTGACCGAGAGCCGCGCCAGTTGCGCGAAGTCCCCCTGCATGAACCACGTGTGCATCACGCTCGTACCGATCTTGCCATCCAGCCGGCGGGCGCGCTCGTGCGCCGCCTCCGATGCGTCGAGCAGTCCGACGTACCGACAGACGGTCACCAGGCCGGCCATCAGTTCGGGGTCGGCAGCGCGTGCACGGCCGAGGAGCCGGACCATCGCGTCGTGCGCGCGGCCCAGGTCGGCCTCGAGCTGCGCATACAGCTTGTGCGCCATCGTGAGATCCGCGTTCAACTCGAGCGCCCTCCTGAACGCCGCTTCGGCGCGAACCAGCCCGCCGTCGTGTACCCCTTCAGAAAATTTGGTCTCGACGTGGTATAGCCGGCCGAGGCGCGCCCAGGCCGGCGCGAAGCGGGGATCCTCCGCCACGGCGCGCTCGTAGTACTCGCGCGCCACGCTCCACTGCTTGGGATCGATGCTCAGCTGATTGCCCCGCAGGAAGCAATCGTACGCCGCCTTGCTCGCCGGGACATCGCTCTGCAAGCGCAGGCGATCGCGTGCGGTGAGCGGCACCGCGAGAGATTCGACAATACCGCGCGCCAGTTCGTCCTGGATCTGAAAGAGATCGCCGACCGGGACCTGGAGCGTATGGGACCAGAGCAGTGTTCCCGACGCGCACTCGGTGAGTTGCGCGTGCACCCGCACATGACCCCCGGATCGAAGCAGCGTCCCCGTGACGATGACATCGACGTCGGTCTCGGCACCAATGGCGTGTGTGTCGGTGGCGTTGCCGGCATACCGGGCGGCGACCAGGCTGGAGCGGACCACGAGCGACTCGAGCCCCGAGAGCGATGAGGCGACGGCGTCGGGGAGCGAGAAGGAGAGGTATGCCGTGTCGTCATCGTCGCGCAGCTGGCGAAACGGGAGGACGATGATGCGCGTGAGTGGCCGGGCCGTTACCGGCGCCGCCGCCGCGACCGGCGCCAGGAATCGGTACCCCCGCCGCGGCAGGGTCTCGACATACCGCGGCGCCTCGGCGTCATCGCCGAGCGCTTCGCGAATCTGTCGGATGCAATAGTTGAGGCCCTGGTCGAACTCGACATGCCTCCCGGTGCCCCAGACTCCGTCGCGGATTTCCGCCCGGGTGACGACCGAGCCGTTCTGTGTCACCAGCAGGGCAAGGACCTTGAACGGTTGCGGCGGCAACGCGATGCGCACCCCCTGGCGGAGGAGCTGGGCTGCATCGGTATCGAGTTCAAATGTTCCAAAACGAAGGATGGGCACAGCTCTTCGGGGCTCCTCGCCGGTCACTCATCGAACACTCATCGAACGCTCTGCGCGCGCCCAATGTCGGGGAAATGCCGACTCCCACACTATACGCGCAGCAACCGGGACGAGCCAGCCCGGACAGCCAATTCAACGATCCGCCAGGAGTCCATCATGCGCCTCACCCTCGGTTCCCCGGCCCCAGGATTCATCGTCGAGTCGATCGGCGGCCGCCGCGTCTCGAGCGAGCAGCTTCGCGGTCGCCCGCTCCTCCTCAAGTTCTACCGCTTCGCAACGTGCCCCGTCTGCAACCTGCACATGCACCGCTTCATCCAGGAGCATCACCTGGTGCGGGACGCGGGCCTCACCACGATCGTCTTCTACCACTCGCCTGCCGACAAGCTGGCCGCGGCGCAGAGGGATGCGGCGCCGTTTGATCTCGTTCCCGATCCTGCCAGGACCGTCTTCGGGGCGTACGGCGTCGAGAACGGCCTGCGCGGCATGGTGTCGCCCGCGGTGATGTTCGACTACGCCAGGGCCCTCGCCGCCGGGTATCCCCCAGGCCTCTTCTCGAGCGATGGCGGTATCACCGGCAATCCGGCCGACTTCATCGTCGACGCGGCCGGCCGCATCGTGCTGGCCCACTACGGCACGCAGTACGCCGATTCGCTCGACGCGCCGCAGGTCGTGCGCGCGTGGCACGCGCTGCAGGGCGAGTCGCAGCGGCTCGCGTCGCAGCCATTGATCACCGTGTAACCGATTGCCCGTTGCTTCACCACACCAACCACATCACACCGGAGAACACGACAATGCCGCTCACGATTGGTGACACCGCCCCGAACTTCGATGCCGAGACGACCCAGGGCCGCATCAACTTCTACGACTGGCTCGGCGATTCGTGGGGGGTGCTCTTCTCGCATCCCAAGGACTTCACGCCGGTGTGCACCACCGAACTCGGGTACATGGCGAAGCTCGAGTCCGAGTTCGCCCGCCGCGGCGTCAAGATCATGGCGCTCAGCGTCGATCCGGTCTCGAACCACGCCAAGTGGTCGCTCGACATCGCCGATACGCAGGGGACGGCGCCCAACTATCCGATGATCGGCGATTCGGATCTCGCCGTGTCGAAGCTCTACGGCATGCTGCCGGCTTCAACTCCCGGCGTCAGCGAAGGACGGACGGCGGCGGACAATCAGGCAGTCCGCTGCGTGTTCATCGTCGGACCGGACCGGAAGATCAAGCTGGTGATCATCTATCCGATGGCGACCGGCCGGAACTTCGACGAAATCCTGCGGGTGATCGACTCGCTGCAGCTCACCGCGCGGCACAAGGTGTCGACGCCGGCGCAGTGGACCCAGGGGGGCGACGTCATCATCGGCGGGGGCGTGACCGACGACGAGGCGCGCAAGATTTATCCGAAGGGATGGAGCGCACCGCGGCCGTATCTCAGGATCGTGGCACAGCCGGCGGCGTAACCCGGTCCGGCCTGAAGTTCCGGGCCGATCGGTGATTCAGGGGTGAGCGCGCGGTCATCCTCGCGCTCCCCTGCCCGCGACATCGTCCTATCCATCGTCCCGCCATTGAGGTCTCGACCTGTCTTGCGCCGCCGGGCGTCTTCCGGCATCTTCCCATCTAAACAAGAGGGAAACGGGTCATGCTCGATGCCGATGGCGGATTGCTCCGCGGGACACTCGATCTTCTCATCCTCAAGGCGCTGGCCGCGGGACCGCGGCACGGCTACGCGGTCGCGGAGTGGATCCACACCGTCACTGACGGCGATCTGCTGGTCGAGGAAGGTCCGCTCTACACCGCATTGCACCGGCTCGAGCGCCGCGGCTGGCTCGTCTCGGAATGGGGCTACTCCGACAACAATCGCAAGGCGAAGTATTACCACCTGAGCCGGACCGGACGGATCGAACTCCGCGGTGAACTCTCCCGGTGGGAGCGGTACACCCGGGCGGTCGCCAAGGCGATCGCGGCACCGGCACCGCAGGCGAGCTGATCCGGCGATGCGTCGCGCGTCACGCCTCGGTTTGCGGCCGGACCATCTGGCTTGCGATGTCGACGAGGAACTCGCCTTTCATGTGGACATGCGCACGCGGAAGCTCATCGCGGCCGGGATGGATGCGGACGCCGCGCGCCACGAGGCGCTGCGACAGTTTGGCGACCTGCGTCACGTACACGATGCCTGTCTCACTCATGATGTCGAACGGGAGAAGTCGATGACGCGCATTCGCTACGCCGAGGAGTTCAGGCAGGACACGGTCTTCGCGCTGCGCGCCCTGCGGCGGAATCCGGCGTTCGCCGTCATCGCGATCTGCACCCTTGCTCTCGGCATCGGAGCGAACACCGCGATCTTCACGTTGATCGATGCCGTGCTGTTGCGTCCGATTCCGGTGCACGCACCCGAGCAGCTGGTGTCGCTGGGGAAGACGTCGCGGATCAATTCGATGTCGAACGGCACGCCACAGGCAGACCTCTACTCGTATCCGCTCTATCGAGACCTTCGTCACAATCCGCTGGTCTCGGGGATGCTCGCCTCCGGGCGGACAGACCGTCTGGATGTGCGGGTCGATTCGGGCGTTGCGGGACTCGAGCATCCCGCAGGACGGTTCGTTTCGGGCAACTACTTCCAGGTGCTCGGCGTTCCCGCCGCGAAGGGGCGCGTCTTCGGTCCGGTGGAGGACAGCGTCGCCGGTGCGTCACCGGTCGCGGTCATCAGCGATCGATACTGGGAGCGTCGCTTCGCCCGTGCACCCGATGTCGTCGGCCGCACCATCGTCGTCGACAACATCGCGCTCACGATCATCGGCGTGTCGGCGCCGGGCTTCGCGGGGGAAATCGTGGACAAGCCCACCGACATCTGGATTCCGATCACGATGCAGCCGTTGCTGCAGCCGCACATTCCGCTCTTCGATGATCGCCACGTCAGCTGGCTGCTCCTGATCGGCAGGGTGGCGCCGGGAGGCTCGGTCGCTCATGCGATCGCCGGGCTTCCGCCGCTGGTGCATCAGGCGCTCGTCGAGCACGTGCAGCCGCCCGACAACGCCGCCGCGATGCAGCGCCAATCCATTCCGGTCCAGCGTGGCGCCAACGGATTCTCGCGGATGCGGACGGTATACGGGACGCCGCTCTTCACCATGCTGGCCGCAGTGGGGCTGCTGCTGTTCATCATCTGTGCCAATGTCGGGAATCTGCTGCTCGCGCGCGCCATCGCCCGCACATCGGAGTTCCATGTGCGGCTGGCGATGGGTGCGGGACGAGGCCGGCTCCTCCGCCAGCTGATGACCGAGAGCGTGGTCCTCGCGTCGCTTGCTGCCGCGGCCGGGCTCGGCACGGCGTGGGTTGCCGGACGCCTGCTGGTGTCGCTGGTCGCAGGAGATCAGACTCCGCTGGCGATCTCGCTCGACCTGCGCGTGCTGATGTTTACGCTCGGGCTCTCCGTGCTGGCCGTATTGCTCTTCGGTCTGTTGCCAGCCACGCGGTCGGTGCGGCTCGATCTCGCGGCCGGACTGCGTGCGCGCGGCACCGTAGGGAGGCTGGGCGCCAGGGGCGAGCGCTTTCCCGCGGGGAAGATGATGATCGCCGGGCAGATCGCGCTCTCGCTCGTCCTCCTGATGGGCGCCGCGCTCCTGGTGCAGAGCCTGCGCAATCTCGAGCACACCGGGACCGGCATCGACCGGGATCATCTCCTGATGCTCTCCGTCGATTCGCGGTCGCGCGGCTACTCGGGGGAAGCGCTCACCGAGTTGACGCGAACGCTGACCGCCCGCCTCTCTGCGATTCCGGGGATCCGCGCCGTGACGTACTCCGAGAACGGGATCTTCAGCGGCATCGAGTCGGCCACTGCACCGATGATTCCAGGATGGAGCGGCAAGACTCGGGACGATAGCCTGTCGGCGTCCGACCAGGTCGGGCCCAACTACGTCAGCGCGCTCGGTGCGCACCTCATTGAAGGTCGCGACTTCTCCAGCCAGGAGGCCGCGCTTCATGGGCATCGCACCGCGCTCGTCAATCAGCCCTTCGCGCGGTTCTATTTCGGTTCGACTGATCCGGTCGGGCGTTCGTTCAAGATTGACGACACCACGTCGTTCGAGGTGGTCGGCGTGATCGGCGACATCAGGGATCACACCCTCGATGGTGACGTGCCGCGCCGGTTCTATACGTCGTACGATCAGCAGCTCAACGGGGTCCCCGCCGACGTCAATTTCGCAATCCGCACATCGGGCGATCCGGCGCGTCTCGTCGCCGCGGTTCGTGCGGCAGTGGTCGCGCAGGATCCTCTCCTCCCGATCGAAGACGCGCTCCCCCTCGCCGTGTCGATGAGTGATTCGATTGCGCAGCAGCGGCTGCTCGCCCAGGTCACGGCGGGTTTCGGCATCCTGGCGCTCCTGCTCGCGGCGATCGGTCTGTACGGCATCATGACGTACACGGTAACCCGCCGCACCGGCGAAATCGGGCTACGCATTGCCCTGGGTGCCCGTCCCGGCGCCATGATCGTGATGGTGGTCCGGGAGGCGCTGATCCTTGTCGCGGTGGGAACGCTCGCGAGTGTCCCGCTGGTGTGGGTGACGAGCCGGCTGCTCACGGGCGAGCTCCACGGCATCAGCGCGTCCGACTGGCGCTCTGCGCTCGGCGCGCTGGCGGTTCTTACCGGTTCCGCGGTTGTCGCGGCGATGGTCCCCGCGTGGAAGGCCGCCCGGATTCCGGCGCTCGCGGCCCTCTCCAAGTAGCGGCGATGCGGATTACGGAGTGGTCGCCTTCCGGCTCTTCACATAGAAATTACGGTCGATCACAATGTCCCCTCCGTCGGGTAGTGTCGTCTTCACCGTCTGCCACTTCTCCGTCGGCTTGATGAGCGCGTACGCCGCCCCGGCGCCGGGCCGCACCCGCACCGGCATGGCAAAGCCGGGGACGACATCGGTCCATCGATAGCTCAGTCGTCCGTCGCCGATCCGGTATTCCAGTGTCGGCACTTTGGTGGTGCGCAGGTACTGATCGAACACCTTGTCGAGTTTGATCCCCGCGTGCGCGCCGATGTACGCCTCAACCTGCGGGCCGGACACCACCTGGTGATAGAACGTGCGGCTCAAGCCGCGAAGAATGCCGCGCCATTTCTCGTCGTTGTTGACCAGCTGGCGAATGGTGTGCAGCATCGACGCGCCCTTGGGATACATGTCGCCCGAGCCCGGCGACCCGACACCTGACTGCGGCAGTTCGATCGGTGCATCGTTGCGAATCCCCCGGCGATCACCGACGATGTAATCCTCTCCCGCCGCCTTGCCGTAGAGGCACTCGGTAAAGAGCGCTTCGGCGTAACTCGCGAAGCCCTCCTGGATCCACATGTCGCGCTGGTCGCGTGCCGTGATGCTGTTGCCGAACCATTCATGCGCGCTCTCGTGGACGATGATGTAGTCCCATCCCATGCCGAGGCCGGTGCCGGAGACGTCGCGGCCGCGATAGCCGTTGGCGTAGTTGTTTCCGTAGGTGATCGCGGTCTGGTGTTCCATTCCGGTCGTGGGAGCTTCGATCAGCTTGTAGCCGTCCTGATACCACGGATACGGCCCGAACCAGTGTTCGTAGCACTGGAGCATGGTGCGCACCTGGAGAAACTGCTTCCGGGCAGCGGCGAGGTGATAGTCGAGCGGATAGAAGTCGAGTGTCAGCGGCCCCCGCTCGCCGACGTACGTCTCGCCGATGTGCGCGTAGTTCCCCGCGGTCACGTTGACGGCGTAGGCGTTGATCGGCTGGCTCGCGACGTATTCGTACGTGGTCGTGCCGTCACTGTGATGCGTCGTGCTGCGCAGCCGCCCCGATGCGACCTGGATCAGCGGGTCCGGTACGGTGATCGCGATGCGCTGGCTGTCCGGCTCGTCGGCCCAGCTGTCCTTGAGCGGCCACCAGATCGACGAGCCGACCCCCTGATCGACGGTCATCAGCCACGGCCGCTTGAGCGAATCGCTCGCCCAGTGGAATCCGTCGTTGGGCAGCGTCTTCGGCCGGCCGTGATACCACGCGGTGACCGCGTACCGCTCCCCGGTGCGTTGCGGCGTGGTGAGCGTGACGAAGTGCGCGTCGCCGTCGTGGCGGATCGCGAGCGGCTGCCCACCCTGCGTCACGCTGTCGAGCACCAGCGGCGCCATGAGATCGATCTGCATCTCCTGCGACGGCCGGATGACGCGGTAGGTGATCGTGTTCCGCCCGGCGATGGTGCTGTCGGCAGGATGGATCGCGACCTGAAGATCATAGTAGGTGACATCCCACCACGTACGATCCGGAGCCGCCGTCGATCCGCGCAGCGAATCGGCGTGGGTGAAGGTGCGGAGCCGCTGGGCAGTCGCGGGCATCGCATTGACGAGGATTATCGCGGCGGCGGCGGCGGCCGCGGAAGCGAGTCGGAGCGCGGAGTGTCGGGGCATATCGTCCGGTGCGGGAGACGAACCATAGGCCCCACCGGGCGCGTCGGCCAGCGCGGTGGCTCTTGCCCGATCCCGGGTCGCGCCGTATCGTTCCCATAGACTTGCCAAGGGAGAGCAACAATGGCCGGCGAATCGGCGGATCTGCTGCAGGGAACACTCGGCGTCCTGATCCTGCGCGCCCTGCTTGGCGGGCGCACGCACGGCTATGGCGTGGCACGATGGATCGAGCAGTCGACCGGCGATGTTCTCCGCATCGAGGAGGGATCGCTCTATCCGGCGCTCCGCCGCCTCGAGGACCGCCGGCTCGTGAAGTCGGAATGGGGAGTCTCCGAGAACAACCGCCGCGCCCGCTTCTACTCGATCACCACCGCCGGTCGCCGTCACCTCACCAGTGAGTCGGTGCAATGGCTCAAGTTCGCCGGGGCGGTCACCGCGGTCCTTCGCACCGTCCCGGGTGTCGCATGAGGTGGCGCAATGCGTGACCCCGATCGTGGCACCGGCGGGATCCGTCGCTACATCCGCTTCTGGCGGCCGGTGGTCGACGATGATGTACGTGACGAACTCGATTTCCACCTCGAGATGCGCGCCCGCGACTACACGCAGGCCGGCTCGTCGCCCGACGATGCACTCCTGCAGGCGCATCGTCGCCTCGGCGATCTGGGTACCGTGTCGGCGTGGCTCCGCGACCATGACAATAGACGGCTCGAACTCGCCGAGAGGAAGGCTTCGATGAGTGATCTCTGGCAGGATATCAGGATGGCATTCCGGCAATTCCGTCGCGCACCCGGCTTCGCCGCCGTCGCGATCGGAACCCTCGGGCTCGCGATCGGCGCCACCACGGCGGTAATGAGCGTTGTCGACAGTGTCCTTCTTCGACCGCTCCCGTTTGCCGATCCCGGCGCACTGGTGCAGTTGCGGCCGTTCGACAAGGACGGCAGCGCCGATGCGATCTCGCCGCTCGATCTGTTCGACATGCAGCGCCAGACCACGGCATTTACCGCATTGGTGCCGGTGCAGGGAGGACGGAGCGCGAATGTCGTGATGGCGGGTCACGAGGCGGAGCGGGTCAACGAGGCGCGAGTCGGGGCCGGTTTCTTCGATCTCCTCGGGGTCGGCGCGTCGCGAGGCCGAGTCTTCCATCGCGGCGAGGATTCCGCGTCGACGGGGAAGGTCGTGGTCCTCGGGTACGGTGCGTGGCAGCGGCTGTTCGGGGCCGATCCCAAGGTGATCGGCGCGACGGTCCAGATCGGCGGTGCGTCGTACCAGGTCATCGGGGTTGCCGATCCGCAACTCACCTTTCCATCGCATCCCGATCTCTGGATCCCGACCGTCTATGAGTCGTGGGAGACCCAGACCGACAACCGAGGCTTCCGCGAACTGAACGTCATCGGGCGGCTGCGTCCAGGAACGACGCTCGAGCGCGGCCGGGCCGATCTCTCGCGGATCATGTCGATCCTCGCGACCACCTATCCGAAGTCGGATCAGGGCTACCACCTCGGTGCGGCCTCGCTCACCACCACCCTGGTCGGCGACTTGAGAACACCACTGTATGCATTGCTCGGTGCAGTCTTCCTCGTACTGATGATCGCCTGCGCCAACGTGGCGAATCTCCTCCTCGTTCGCGGATCGGTTCGCCGCGGCGAATTTGCAGTCCGCACGTCGCTCGGCGCCGGGCGCGGACGTCTGATCCGGCAGCTGCTCACCGAAAGCGTGATTCTCGCCGGCGCCGGCGCACTCGTCGGCGCGCTGCTCTCGTTTGTGCTGGTGCGAATCGTCGTGCTCCTTGGTCCCGCCGACCTTCCACGCGCCGACGAGATCCACGTGCGACTCGTCGTGCTTGGTGTTGCCGCGGCGATCGCCGTGCTCGTTGGTATCGGCTTCGGCCTCCTCCCGGCACTCCATACCGTGAGTTCGTCGCTCGGCGGCGCGCTCCGCGGCAGCGGGCGAGGATCGGAGTCCGGAGGGCATCGCGCCCGGGAGACTTTTGTCGTCGTGGAAATCGGCCTCGCGCTGATCCTTCTCGTCGGTGCCGGCCTGCTGTTGCGGAGCTTCGAGCGGCTCCTTGCCGTCGACACCGGGATGGGGAGCGAGCGAGTCGTCGCCTTCGATATCGGACTCACCGGTCCGCGCTATCGATACGACATCGACACCCGCCGATTCACCGATCAGGTGATGCAGCAACTGCGGCGCCTCCCAGGTACGGCGAGCGTTGCCGTCGCAGCTGCACGCCCATTCGATCGACAGGCTTCCTTCAATGCCACCAGTTCGTTCAAGATCACGGGTCGTCCTCCGGTGGCGCACGAGGACGAGCCGAATGCGAGAGTTCTCCCGGTTTCGGCGGACTACTTCCGAACGCTGGGAATTCCGCTCGTTGCCGGTCGAACGTTCACCACTGTGGAAGAAGGCCCGGAGGTCGCGCCGGTGGTCGTCGTGAACCAGGCGCTGGTGCGGAAGTATTTCCGTGACGGCAATGCCCTCGGGCAGCAGGTCGTCCTCGGGTTGTCGCACCATGTCGATGCGTCGCCGGCGGATTCCTTTCGTTCGCGCGGGACCATCGTGGGCATCGTCCCCGACGCAAAGCTCGATTCGCTCAACGGGACGGTCGATCCGGCGATCTATGTCGGATATGGAACGCTGCCGTTCACCGTGGCAATGATGGTTCGCACCGGCGGCGATCCTGATCGCCTGTTCGCCGGGGTGCGCGCCGCAGTGCACTCCGTCGACCACGACGCCACGGTCTACTCATACGGAACGATCCACGGCGATGTCGCGGCGTCGGCGGTGCGACCGCGGTTCTACGCCCTGATTCTCAGCGCCTTCGCCGCAATCGCACTGGTCATTGCGTCGCTCGGCATCTACGGCGTCCTCTCGTACACCGTGGCGCAACGGACCCGTGAGCTTGGCATCCGGATGGCGCTCGGCGCAACAGGAGGCTCGCTCCTCCGATCCGTTCTGAAAGGCGCCCTGATACTGACGGCGATCGGTCTCTCCATCGGCGTGGCGGGGGCCGCCGCGGCCACGCGCACCTTGCGCAGCATGCTTTTCGGCGTCTCTCCTCTCGACCCCGCGATCGTGATCGGATCAGTGCTCGTTCTTTTCACGATGGCGACGATCGCCGCATGGCTGCCGGCGCGCCGAGCGTCGCATGTGGACCCCAACGTGGCGCTGCGCGGGGAATAGCCGGTCGAGGTGAACCGCACGCCGACCAGGCGATCGTGTTTCGGCGGGCGACCGGATCGACGCGGTGGGACACTCGGGGCGTTCGACGATGCCGGATCTGCCCTTCCAGCTGATGAACTGGCCGGAGGGCCTCAGGGCCGCAGGCCTCCGTTGCGGCTTCAAGTCGTTCGACCGGAAGAATGGCGCCGACTGGATCGCGTCATCGGGAACCCCTGCGTTGCGTCAACCGATCCGGTCAGGAGGTGGGTGAATCAACGAGTCCGCCCGAACGGTTGTCCAATGTGACATGACCTCTCAGCTACGACTCGCGATTGTTGCGGCGATTGCCGGATTGATCGCGCTCGACGCCTCGACTGCGGCCGGGCAATGGATCGAGGTGCGTCGTTCGCACTATTCGGTCTTCTATCAGCCAGATGTTGCCCGCGATACTGCGATGATCATCCGATGGGCGGACAGTTCGATTGCGTTGATGCATTCGAAATATGGTGTCACCCCCGACCGTTATCGCCTCGGGATCTATTTGTACCCGTCGCCCGCGGCCGGTGTCACCGTCGACGATGCCCGTATTCACTGCTGCAGCGACAGCGCGGGGGTTGATACCGGGCGCATTGAACTCCTGGCACCCTCGGCCCCGGCCATGCAGCAGTCGACGGCGGTGTCGAGTCTTGGTGTTCGGAAGAACTCCGAGAGCTATGTCGCCAAGATTCTCATGTCGGAGTACATCCCGATCGGTCACTATGAAGTTCAGCGGCAGCGTGCTGACGGCGGCTGGTCCTACTACGATGCGCCGAACTGGTTTGTGCAAGGTCTCCAGGAGTTTGACGCGATCTTTCATTCGACGACGGAGAATCGAAGCACGACGTCGCGTCGATTGATGGCGTGGGCGAAGGCCCACTCCGACGTGTTCTCATGCTGCAGCCCGGATCTCTCGCTGCGCGATGATTACAACGGCGGTGCCGCCGTGCTGGCCTTCCTCGCAGCGGAATTTGGCGAATCGGTGCATCAGCGAATCCTGGCGGATTCGGCGAGCACCTTCGCCGCCGCACTCACCGATGTGACGCGGCCGTTGTCGCGACGACAGCTGTTCGCGCGGTTCCAGACGTGGCTCAACGCCCAGCCATAGCTATTTCGCGGCAAGGTCCATGAGATGCAGTCGCATCCGCTCGAGGTCCGCTGGCGAGTAATAGCGGCCGTCGGCGACCACCGCGACGACGCTTCGCGTGTTGCTGATGTCGGCGAGCGGGTTCTGCGAGAGCATCACCAGGTCCGCGAGCTTGCCGACGTCGATGGTGCCGAGGTCGCGGGTGCGGCCGAGGTACATGGCCGGGTTGATCGTGGCGGTCTGCAATGCCTCGAGGGGAGTGAAACCCGCCGCGACCAGCCATTCGAGTTCGTGGTGCAATGACGGACCCGGCACGAGATCGAATCCCGCCGGCGCATCGGTCCCCGCCAGGAAGGGCACGCCGGCCTTGTGAAGCCGCCGGTTGAGATCGAGTTCGAACGCCGCAAAGCGGCGGGTGACCGCCGCGACCGTATCTGGCGCGTTGAGGCCGCGAAGTGCGGTCCGCTTCCACCCCTCGACCGTGCCGTGCGGCATGAACGGAAGACCGGGATCGGAGGTCAGGTCGACCGCCGTGTTCAGGTCCGAAGCGATCGTCGGGCATTGCCACACATGGTCCTTCGCCAGCGTCGCGATGATCCGTGCTTCATTCGCTTCGCTCAGTGACGCGAGAATCGTGGCATGGTCGCGCTTGCCGCCATTGACGATCGAATCCTCCCGCGTGGTGCTCGCTTCGAAGACGCCGAGGAGATGCTCGAAGGAGTGCTGTTGCGCGGCGATCGCCTCGGTCGCACGGATCTCGTTGGGAACGTGTCCCTCGAATCGAAGTCCCTCTCGCTTCACCTCTTCAGCCACCGCGAAATACGCTGCGCGCGGTACCAGCGATTGCGTCTTGATGAAGTCGACCCCGCGATCGTGCAGCTTGCGTACTGCGGCTCGAGCATCGTCAGCAGTCGTGACCTTGATGATGGCCTGATATCGCGACGTCGGTCCGTCGAGCATCGGCCCCGCGACGACCATTCGCGGGCCGATCAGCTGATGTGCGGCGATCGAGTCGCGTGCCGCGAGGATTGCATCGAGGTTGCTCCCCATGTCGCGAACGCCGGTGACGCCGTTGACGACGAACGTAGGGAGCATCAGCTCGCTGGTGCTGTGGAAACGGGCGGTGTCGTTGGTGAAGAAGGCGTGAACGTGCATGTCCCAGAGCCCGGGGATCAGGTACCTCCCGGTGCCGTCGAGCGTCGTGCCCGAAGTGGGGCTCGCCGGTGAACGGCCATCGATCGAGGTGATCCGCTTCCCATCGATCACCACGTTCATGTGCGGGCGAAGATGCCCGTTGGTGACGTCGACAATCGTGACATTGGTGATCGTGAGCGACTGGGCCGCGGCAGGCACAACCGCGCTGAGCGCTGCGAGCGCGACAACGGCAACGCGAGCGAGCATGAAGGACCTCGAAGACTGGATGCGGGCGGACAAAGAAAAGTATACCCGCCTCGAACCACCCGGACCTTGCCACCCGGATGGATCGCACGCCAGCTTGAAGCATGATCCTTCCATTCTGTCGATGCCCGGTCAGATCGTAGCCCTTGGAGGGGGCGGCTTCTCGATGGAGCCGGACAACCCCGCAGTCGACGACTTCATCCTCTCGCTCGCCGGGAGTGCCAAGCCGCGCGTCTGCTTCCTTCCGACCGCCAGCGCCGATTCGCCGTCGTACATCGCCAAGTTCTACCGCGCCTTCGCGGGTCGGGCCGCGCCCACCGACCTCACTCTGTTCGACGCTCCCGCGCTGGCGCGCCAGCCTGCGACCACGGCCGATCTTCCGGCGTTTGTCGCCGAGCAGGAGATCTTCTACGTGGGCGGCGGCAACACCGCACACCTGCTCAGCATCTGGCGTGTTCACGGCCTCGACCTGTTGCTGCGTCGCGCATGGGAAGCCGGAGCGATCATGGCGGGGATCAGCGCCGGTATGCTCTGCTGGTTTCAGGGCGGCATCACGGATTCGTTCGGTGGCTATCGCGAACTGAACGACGGGCTCGCGCTTCTCCCCGCGGTGGCGTGCCCACACTACGACGGAGAGTCCGCGCGGCAGACCGTGTTTCGCGCGATGGTGAAGGAGCACGGCGTCACGGGATATGCTGCGGATGATGGCGCGGCGCTCCACTTCGTCGGCACCGACTACCGGGAAGCGATCACGTCGCGCCCCGGCGCCCTGGCGCACCGCCTCACGCACGACGGTGGTACTGTCACCACCACACCACTCGCCACACGCATCCTTGGCCGATAGAGGGACTTCATGACGACGACTCCTGACGAACTCGCAATCCGCGCATTGATCGAAGAGTGGGCTGCTGCCGTGCGCCGGAAGGACCTCCCGGCAATCCTGGCGCATCATTCGCCCGATATCGTGATGTTCGATGTCCCGCCATCGCCGGAACCGCAGGGGATTGACGCCTACCGCCGCACCTGGGACACTTTTTTCACCTGGTCGCACGAACCAGTGGTGTATCGTATCGAATCGCTGCAGGTCACGGCGGGTCACGATGTCGCATTTGCGGTCGCGTTGATGAAATGCGCCGGAACCGAAAAGAGCGGGGAGGAGATCGACCTCGAATTCCGATTGACAGTCGGGTTGAAGAAGATCGACGGCGAATGGACGGTGCTCCATGAGCACCATTCCATTCCGGCGACCGACTGAAGCGGGTCCTCCACCGGGTCGCCGCATGACCGACAAGTCCACCGGATACGAAGCGGTCGCCGCCGAGTTCATCGCTGGTCGCGGACGCGCACCGGCGACCGGCATCGGCGCTCGCGAAGTGCGCGCCTGGGCTCGCGCTCTCCCCGCGTCGTCCTCGGTCCTCGATCTCGGCTGCGGCACCGGCCTTCCGATCACGCGCGAGCTGATCGAGGCAGGGCTCGATGTGCACGCGGTCGACGGCTCCCCCTCGTTCGTCGCGGCGTTCCGGCGCAACTTTCCCGACGTCCCGGTCGAATGTGAATCGGTGCTCGAATCGACATACTTCAATCGCCAGTTCGACGCGGTGATCGCCTGGGGACTCGTCTTCCTGCTCTTCCCCGCCGAACAGCGTCAGCTGATCAATCGGATGTCGAACGCGATCGTCGCGGGAGGTCGCCTGCTGTTCACATCGCCACCGAGACCACAGGTGTGGATCGATGCGATGACGGCCGTCGAATCACGGTCACTCGGAGCCGAGGAATACCGCGCGATCTGCGCTTCCGCTGGTGTGGTGGTCGCCCGTGAATACGAAGACGTCGGCGAGAATCACTACTACGAGTCCATCAAACCGGCCTGACCCGGAGGAATGCCATGCCGTTCATTGCCACCACACCCGCATCGGAAGCGACCGGTCTCACAGCCGAGATGTACCAGACGGTTCGCGGCCGCGCCGGATTCGACCCCAACTGGGTCGAAGCGTTTTCACTTCGCCCGGAGGTCTGGAAGAATTGGGATCTGCTCTGGGCGTCGGTGCGCTCCAACCTGCCACCGCGGATCTGGGAACTCGCCACCCTTGCGGCGGCCCAGGCGATTCGGAGTTCGTATTGCTCGCTGGCGCACGGACGAGTACTCGCCGAAAAGTTTTTCGACGCCTCGACGGTGACCGCGATTGCGACGGACCGCGACACCGCTCCGCTCGAGGCTCGTGAGCGCGCCGTGATGGACTTCGCCGAGAAAGTCGCCGTCGCTGCCGATCGGATCACCCAGGCCGATGTCGACGGATTGCGCGCGCACGGCTTCTCCGACGCCGAGATCTTCGACATCGCCGCAGTGGCCGCGGCGCGCTGCTTCTTCTCGAAGATGGTCGATGCGATGGGCGCCCTTCCCGATGCCGCCCTCGGCACCCTTGACCCCGCGATGCGCGACGCACTGACGGTCGGGCGTCCGATCGCGGGGACAGCTGCAAACCGCTGACGATCTGAGGAAGTGGCGCGTTACAGCTGCTTGAGCTCGGCCGCCGCTTCGACGGCGTGATCGACGTCGCGACTCAGCGCCCGCGCCTGTTGGGTCGCCATCGTGAGCCCGTTCAGCACCGCGCCGACGCCGCTCTGGCGGAGCCGCATCAAGTCGAGCCGCACGTTCTGCATCGCGATGACGCAGCTCTCGAAGCGGTCGGCGAACTGTGAACGCTGCGTGGCCAGTTCCCGGCATCGCTGCAATTGCTGCTCGAGCAGCGTGATCTGCCGGTCACGCTCTTCTCCGTCGGGGCGCTGGCGAATGTCCGCCAGTCGCGCCTCGATCCGCGCCGTGTCGTCGACCCCGAGCGCGTCCATCGAACCGAGTGTCTGCGCGAGCTGTGCAGCGCGCGCGTAGAGCCCTTCGGTGGTGTCGACGATGTCTGGCAACATCTCCTTGTCGGCCGGCGAGAGCTGCGCCATGAGCGACAGGATCATCTGCCGGTCCTTGTAGACCTGCGCCATTCGATCGTGATACGCGCCGTACTCCGACGCCTTTGGCTCGGCGATCTGCTTCACGCCCTTGATCTTCTTGTCGCCGGAGCTGATGGCATCGGGCGCATCGGGACGATGAATCACATCCCGCCACGAATACCCCGCCTGCCACAATTCCGAGTAGCGCCGAATCATTCCCCAGCCAAACGCGGCAGCGACAAAAAGGAACCACGGGTGCGCAGGTCCGCCGCCGACCGTCATGTTGATCAGGAAACAGCCTCCGGTCGCCGCGGCGAACCGAGCGAATTGCCGCCGGGCCCGCAGCACGATGACCGGTTCACCGGTATCGGGCAGCGGGGTGGTGTCCTTGTCGCGACGTCCCAGTCTTCGTTCGAGCCTGGCCTGCCGTTCTGCCGCACGGCCGTCTGGACGAGCGACCTGCCCGCGGTCGCGCAATCCCGGCCGGGCACCGGTGGGATTCCGTTCGGATGGACGCGTGGGCCGTGTCGAGCCGGGACGCGTCGGCAATCCGTTGGGCCGTTCCAGCCCCGGACGTGTGCCGCGCGTTGGCGACGGACGAGTCGGAGGTTGCCTCGCCGCGGTCGGTTCGCGCGTCTGCGCGTTCCAGCCGAGACCGGTCGGGCGATAGCCCGCGGTGTTGCGACTCTCGAGCGAACGACGCAGCGCATCTGCCGATGGCCAGCGATTCGCCGGGTCCTTTTCAAGACACCGTGCCACCGCGAGCGAGAGGTCCTCCGGAATATCAGGATACCTGTCGTGCAGCAGCGGTGCTGGCTCGGTGATCTGCTTCATCAGGATGCCGGCCACGGTCGGTGCATTGAACGGCAGTTCACCGGACAGCATCTGATAGCTCACGATTCCCAGAGAATAGAGATCGCTGCGGCCATCGATCTCTTTCTCCCCCGCGGCCTGCTCCGGCGACATGTACGACGGCGTTCCGATCGCCATGCCGGCGCTGGTCAGCGTCGCGCCACTGGTCGCCGACATCGCCTTGGCGATGCCGAAGTCGGTCACGATCACCCGGCCGCGAGTTCCCTCGAGGAGGATGTTGTCGGGCTTGATGTCGCGATGGATCACCGAGACGGCGTGTGCGGCGGAGAGCGCATCGGCGGTTTCGCGCATGATGCGTCGCGCTTCGTCGGCGGGAATCCGTCCTCGCCGGCGAATTCGTGCCGCAAGCGATTCTCCCTCGATCAGTCCCATGACGAAGTAGACGAGGCCGCGGCCTTCCCCGACGTCGTGGATCGGCACAATATGCGGATGGGAAAGCCGGGCCGCAGTCTGCGCTTCACGGGTGAACCGCTGGCGGATTTCGCTCGAGAAGGCGAGCTCGGGGGGCAGCACCTTGATCGCGACCCGACGCTGCAGCCGTTCATCGCGGGCGCGGTACACCACCCCCATACCGCCGCGGCCGATTTCGCCCTCGATGGTATAGGAGTCGCCAAGCGCCTCCTTCAGGAGCGTCGGGAGTGCGTGCTGGGACTGATCGCTCATCCGGGTCCTGAAACGGGGAGGCTTCGAGTGGTACTAACCCTTGAATCTGCACGTGGATGCGTGGGCGAGCAACGTGCCAGCCAACCCCTGCCGGGGCGACAGGTTTCCCGGTATTGATCGGAGCCCCGTGCCCCTCTGGCGCAATCGGGGCGTCTCCAATCGGTCACCGCGGCAGATGAGAACGCCATGCCGTGGCACGCCAGATGCCCTTGAAGGCCGCGAACCGGCGATTCGCGGATGCGCCACACCCGTGGCGGTCCACCGGGCCGCGGAAGGAGAACCCCCATGACTGACCGATTGACGATTCCCGTCCTCCCCTTGAGGGACGTCGTCCTGTTTCCCGGCGTAACGGCACCGATCGGTGCCGGCCGCCCCATGACCATCAAGGCGATCGAAGCGGCCCTCGCCTCCAGTGAGAAGCTGGTTTTCGCGGTCGCACAGCGGGAGAATATCGAAGGCGTCACCCCCGAAGGACTGCACACAGTCGGTACCATCGCGCGGATCGGGCAGCTCCAGCGAGGGATGTCCGGGATGCAGCTTCTCCTGCACGGCGAGCGCCGGGCGATGACGATGCACGTGACCGAGGAGAATGGACATCTCGTGGCGGTCGTCCGCCCGCTCGACGACCTGCCGCCGGTCAACAGCACCGATCCGTCCTTTATCGCACTGCACAAGGAACTCCGGGCACGTTCGGCGGAGCTGGGGCAGAAATCCGGCCTTCCCGAGGAAGTCGTCCAGCAGGTGCTGAACGGCATCGATGACCCCGGCCGCTTCTCCGACCTGGTCGCCGGCTACCTCGATCTCGACACCACGCAGCGCCAGGAGTTGCTCGAAACACTTGCGGTCGACGAGCGTCTTCGCCGCGTCCTGGTGCACGTGCAGCGTCAGATCGCGGTGCTCGATGCCCAGGAAGACATCAAGAACCAGGTGCAGGAGGAACTCGGCGAGCGCCAGCGCGAGGTCTATCTTCGCGAGCAGCTCAAGACGATTCGCCGCGAGCTTGGCGACGAAGACGAAGCGGGTGAAATGGACGAGCTCGAGCAGCGGATCGTCAAGCTCGACCTCCCGCCCGAGGCGCGCAAGGAAGTCGATCGAGAATTGGCGCGCCTGCGTCGCACCGGCCGCGAGTCGATGGAAGCGCAGGTGATTCGCACCTATCTCGAGCATATCGCCGAGCTGCCGTGGAGCACCCGCACCGAGGAGCGCCTCGACATGAACGAGGCGGCCAAGATCCTCGACCAGGATCACTATGCCCTCGGCGACGTGAAGGATCGCGTCCTCGAGTTCCTGGCGGTTCGTTCGATGCGGATGAAGCAGGAGAAGGAGCGTGAAGGCGACGTCCCGGCGGCCAAGACGGCGCCGCCACAATCGCAGGTGTCGGGTGAGGTGCCACCGTCAGGAGGCGTTCCGGGAGCCGCGGTGGTCCCGCCGCCGACCGTTGAAGACAAGGCGGAAGCGCGCAAGCATTCGCCGATCCTCCTCTTCGTCGGCCCTCCCGGCGTCGGCAAGACGTCGGTGGCGAAGAGCATCGCCCGTGCGATGGGGCGGAAGTACGTCCGCATCTCCCTGGGCGGCGCCCGGGACGAAGCCGATATTCGCGGTCATCGCCGGACCTACGTCGGCGCGATGCCGGGGCGGATCATCATGGGGATGAAGCAGGCGGGGACCAAGAACCCGGTCTTCCTTCTCGACGAGGTCGACAAGCTCGGCGTCTCATTCCAGGGCGATCCGGCGGCAGCGCTTCTTGAAGTCCTCGATCCGGCCCAGAACGATTCGTTCACCGATCACTACCTCGGCGTGCCGTTCGACCTGAGCGAAGTGCTCTTCATCGCGACCGCAAACCTCGCACAGAACATCCCGGGGCCGCTCCTCGACCGGATGGAAACGGTCGAGTTCGCGGGATATATCGAAGCCGAGAAGGTTGCGATCGCCGAGAAGTACCTCGTGCCGCGACAGCTCGAAGAGAACGGACTCACCGCGGACCAGATTTCATTCAACGGGCCGGCGCTCCTCGAACTGGTGCAGCGCTACACGCGTGAAGCCGGTGTCCGGCAGTTGGAGCGGGAGGTCGGCAAGGTGGCGCGGAAGGTGGCACGCCGGATCGCCGCGGGCGAGACCGCAAAGGTCGAACTCACCCCGGCGCTGGTTCGTGAATACCTCGGACGTCCGAAGCTTCACCCGGAAGAGAAGACGGGCGCCGATCAAGTTGGTCTCGCCACCGGCATGTACTACACGCCGATGGGCGGCGACATCATGTTCGTCGAAGCGACGACGATGCGCGGCAAGGGCGAGCTCGTGCTGACCGGCCAGCTCGGCGACGTGATGAAGGAGTCGGCCCGCGCGGCATGGACCTATGCGCGTTCACACGCGGCGGCGCTGCACATCAAGGAAGAGATGTTCGACCGCGACGTGCACATCCACGTTCCCGCCGGCGCCATTCCGAAGGATGGGCCGAGTGCCGGCATTACCATGTCGACCGCACTGGTCTCGGCGCTGTCGGGACGCGAAGTGCGCCACGACATCGCCATGACCGGCGAGGTCACGTTGCGCGGACGCGTGCTGCCGATCGGTGGGGTGAAGGAGAAGCTCCTCGGGGCACTACGCGCGGGAATCACCAAGATCATCATCCCGAAGCAGAATGAGCCCGACCTCGACGACCTGCCGGCGGAAGCACGGAAGCGGCTGGAGATCCATCCGGTCGAAGAACTTGGCGAAGTGCTGGCCCTCGCACTGCGCGACGCGAGGTATTCGGAAGGGAAACTGCTGTTCGGAGATGAGAACCCACGGGATGTCGTGCCGCTGACGACGCACTTCCCGCACTGATCAACTGACCGGCTCGCCGGTCAGCCCATTTCGACTCGGTCGCGGCCCGACGCCTTGGCTCGATACAAGGCCCGGTCCGCGGCCGATGTCACATCTGTCACCGACGGTTCTCCGTCACCGGCGACGGTCGCGATGCCGATACTCACCCGCGGCGAGACTTCAATGCCGTTGGCGAGCTTCGCCGGCGTCGATGCCAGCGCCAGTCGCAGCTTGTCGGCGATCGCGTGCGCGTTCGACGGCGGACAGCGCCGCAGGATGATCCCGAATTCCTCGCCGCCATACCGGCCGAGCAGGTCGGACTGGCGAATCAACTTGCGGAAGACATTCGCCACATGCACGAGCACCTGGTCACCGGTGAGGTGCCCATGCGTATCGTTGACCCGTTTGAAATGGTCGATGTCGAGCATCAGGAAACAGAGCGGCTCGCGGTGTCGCGTCGCGAAGGCGATTGCATACTCCAGCTCCGCCATCAGCGTCGAATGGTTGAGCACGCCGGTCAGGCCGTCGCGGTGGACAAGCTCCCGAATGCGGCGGCCACGTTCGCCTCGCGTCAGAACCACCTGCAGGAGGTGGCTTCTTTCCACCGGCTTGGCAAGGAAGTCGTCGCCGCCGGCCCGAAGACCTTCCATCTCGTCCGCCAGTGTTCGTCGCGCAGTCAGGAAGACAATCGGCACCAGCGTGAGACGCGGGTCCTGGCGAATCAGGCGCGCGATGGCATAGCCGTCGACATCAGGCAGGTCCACATCCAGGAGCACCAGGTCCGGAAGCTCACGTGACAGCGTGTCTGCGGCGGCCTGGGCGCTGCTGCAGAGTGCCACGCGCGCGTTGAGCTCGCTCAGCCACGTGGCCAGGAGCTGCGCTTGCGCCGGATCGTCCTCGACGACCACCACATTCGGTGGCGGAGCACCGACGCGCGCCAGCCCCCGAGCGAACAGCGCCAACTCCGCCGGCAGCTGCGCCATGCCGAAGACGGCGTCGAGTCCCGCGGCGGCGGTGCGGAGGCGATCGAAGCGTTCGACCGTGTCGGCCAGCACGACCGCGCGCGGCCGTTCCGGTGTCGCGGCCGCCCAGTAGCGGGCCAGGACGAGCGCTTCATCGCCGATGTTGGTGCCGATCACGACCAGATCGGGTCTCCGCGACGGCGGCACATCCCACGGATCGACATTGCCTTCCTGGATGTCGAGTTCGAAGCCGACCTTGCGCAGCGCGTCCGCGATGACCTCCCGGATCGGCTCATCGTGCATCACCACGAGTGCGCGATAGGCGAATCCCGGCAGCCGGCCGAGGACCATCGGCATGTCGAGATCGGTGGCCGCCTCATCGAACGCCGCGCGAAGATCGAGAATCGCCTGGTCGAAGCGATCGCCTTCCTGTGCCGTAGGAACCGGCGGCGTGAGGATGCGGTGTTCCATCTCGCGCGCGACCACCGTGACGCGCGGAAAGCCGTACGAGCCCCCGGATCCGGCAAGACGATGGAAGCGCTGGCGCAGCGATTCGAGCGCGTCGGGCTCCCCGGCGCGAAATGCTGCCAGATCCTTCCGCAATTCAGCCAGGCGCTCCGGCGCGTCGCGGAGGTAGTCGCGCCGCAGCGCCGCCAGTGCGTCGTCGGGCTTTTCGAGGTCCGGCAGCGTCATCGGTTCCGCAACTCATGGCAGACGTGGCGTGCCGCCGCGACGAAGGCCGTGCCGGTTCCCCAGTGTCCGGAGAACCGGTCGCCGCTCCTGGCGCCGATCAGCGCGGCGCGATCATCGATGACAAGAATCACAGGGTCTCCGGGCCAATCCTCGGGCGCAATCACGTCGACGGCAATGGCTCCGAGCGATACAGCCCCCATCGAGGCCACCCGGACCGACAGCTCGCCGGCGGCCGCGTGCCGCAGCTGCGGACCAAGGGCAACCACGCCGTCCGGCGGTGCGATCAGCTCGACACTTCGTTCGGCCCGGGCGATCTCGTGGCCCATCAGCTGCACCGCGCCGCGCGGTGACGAGAGTTCCACCAGCGTCGGCGTATCCGGGGCGGCGAGCGCGGACAACGCAGCGCCGAGCCGGTCGATGGCTTCTCCTTGACGATCGGTCAGCCGAGCGAGAAGTGTACTGGGCGGTTCCGGACGGAACTGCTTTGGTCGTCCCTCGCTGATTCGTGCTGCGCCCTTGCTGACCAGTCCCTCCAGGGCGGCGTACACGTTCGCCCGGGCCAATCCTGCGGCCCGCGCGACGGTGTAGCCGGTTCCGGGTCCTCCGCGCAGGAGGACTTCATAGATCAGACTTTCGGTCGGGGTGAAGCCGAACGGCGTGAGATCGATGTCCCCCGGCATCTCACGAATACTCGAGTCGCCAGCCAAGGCGTTTGGCGATGCAGGCCAGCCGGAACGTGATGTCGGCCTGCCGCGAGGCAAGTTCTCCGTCGTCGGGCGCAAGCGGCCAGCAATGGTACGTGATCGGCGTGCTCGCCTTCGGCTGGGAACGAAGGTTCTTCGGATGCCAGATGCCATCGGCGTCGACATCCTCCAGCAGCCGCAGGAATCCGAGCGATGCGTTCGGCGCGGCCGCGAGTTGCGCGGCGCCGATCCCGGCCAGCAGCTCGACGAAGTGCAAGGCAAGCGGGATGTCCTTCGGAAGTCCCTTCGCCTTCGGGTCAAGCTCGATCGGGTCGCCGAGGAGGACGTGCAGTGGCTTGATGGTATGGCCGCCGATCGCCGCCATGTACGACCGATCGGGCGTCGGCTGGGCGAGATACTGCCCAAGTCGCTCGAGGAACCCGGCGCGCTCCCGCTGCAGCGAAGGCATCGCCGCGATCATCGCCAGCGACCACCACGTCGGAGGCGTCGCCTCGGGATGCAGCTGGTAGCCGCCGCCCTTCTTGATGAACGGATCGTCGCTCAACGGTGATCGGAGAAAGGCCGAGACCGCGCTGACCACCTTATGAGCCGCGCCACGGAGTCGGGGATCCTGATCGTGCCCTGCTTCGGCCAGTGCAGTGCAGGTCCCCTCGCGAACCAGGTTTCGGAACGCCTCGGTGTACCGGGGATCTTCTGCGGCAGCGTCGGCGAACTCACCGAGGAGGGCCGGATCCGGGTCGCGGGAGAGCGTCCGGAAGAGAATGCGGTCGGCGAGGCGAAACGGACGGGTCGTATTCGGCACGCCGAGCTGCACCAGACGGCGGTACTGAGCCACCGTGCCTACCTCTTCGATCCCATCGCGGTCCGATGGCTGGAGCGCGAGGAAATTCTCCCCCCAGAGGCCGGTATCGGCCTGTCGTGTGGTGATGGAGGAGACTTCGGACGAGAGAACAAGCGTTCGAAGCGCTTCGGAGAGTGTCGGGACGTCAAAGGCCCCCTGCGGGGCAAGCTCGGAAAGGGTCCGATAGCGAACCGCGGGTCCCCCGTGTTCGGTCAACCAGGTAAGGGGGACGCGGTGTGTCGTGGGCAGGTCCAGGCGCGACTCCTCGGAGTGGGTCGAAACTCTGGTGCGATGTCCAGGGCCACAATCTAGCGGTTTGCAGGCCGATAACCAACTGGCAACTCAGAGCGTTGTCAGGGATGCTACCAATACGGCTCGAATTTATGTAATTGTATGTTATGCAATGAATTACGAAGAGGAGTAGTCAATACTGCTCATTGTCTGGTTTACTGACACCAACTGTTTGCAGCTGCACGACGTACGCGGCCACGGCATCAATCTCCGAATCGGTCAGCCGCGATCCCCCCTTGGGCGGCATGATGTTGCCGCTGGTCGAGTGGGCGCTGTCGACACCGGTCTTGATCAATGCTGCGATACCGGCCGCAATGTTCTTGGTATGGACCAACGTACGGCCGGCGAGACGGGTAGTCGGTCCCAGAACCCCCTCACCATTCTTCCCGTGGCAGGAAAAGCAGAGCCCTTTCCCTTCGAAGAGCTTTCGACCGACGGCGACCTGCCCGGTATCTGCGGACGGGGGCAGTTGCGCCATCATCGGTGCCGCGCCGAAGACAGTGGCGATTGCCGCGACTGCGATCACACGCTGGCCTGTCATTGATACTGGATGTAGAGTGGGACCGGGTCGAGCGCCAGGACCTGCGCCAGTGTCATCATCGGATGATCCAGCTTGTAGAACAACTTGAATCCGGTGAATTGAACCGGGTATCGCTGGACTTCGAGATCGTAGATCTTCGTCTTCCCCGATGGCGGCCCGTTTCCATCCATGTCGATGATCACCTGGACGCGAGGGTCACGTTTGATCTGCCGATAGTTGGTCAGCATGTCCTGGGTCCACCGATGCACCACGAGGACCTTCGGCGGGAGATGCTCCTCATCGACGATTTTCGCCAGAAAATCAATCGCGTAGTTGATGTCCCGGGCGTCGAGCGTTCCCATCTTCTTCGACGGAATGCGCCCGTCATGCATGGCAAATTCCGGGTCGATCGCGAGATGCACCCACGGTTTCTTCAACCACGGAATCAACCGCGGGAGTTCGGCCGACACGGAGCTCCAGCCGACCTGGACGTCGAGAATCATCAGCCAGTTCCGCTGTTCTGCCCAGCCGGCGACTTCTGCGATCAGGGAGTCGGAATGGCGAATGCGGTAGAGGCCGTCCGGTCCCCTGTTCCCCGACGCCACGGTTGCGATCAGCTGCAGCGCGGGCTTGACGGAATGCATCGCGTCTGCCGCTGCCCACGCCTTCGCCGTCGTCGCGAGCTTGGCAAGCATTTCGGCCGGCGGCAGAGCTCCGAGCACACCCATCTGCGTTGACAGGGGATTGCCGTAGAATGCCACGATGCGTGACCCGGGAAGGATCGCGCCAGGCAGCACCGGCGTGACGGGCCACGCGACCGGCGGCGCTGTTGGCATCGCGGCCACGGCTGTCGTGTCGGTCGGTTTCCGGCGATGTCGTGTGCGATGGACTGGTTGCTGGGCTCGACTTGGTGCCGCCAGGAGTATCGCGGCGATCCCGGTCAGCAAGATCACGCGGGTCGACAAGCCATTCATGTCGTGAAGGATAATGCGGGCCCCGCGATGAAATTCGCGAGCAGTCGATGTCCCCACTCCGTGAGGACCGACTCGGGATGGAATTGGACACCTTCGATACGATGCGCACGGTGGCGGATTCCCATGACATCACCGTCGTCAGCTCGCGCCGTGATCATCAATTCCGCGGGGAGTGTCGACGCGTCGACCGCGAGCGAGTGGTAACGTGCGGCGCGAAAGGGGATGGGGAGCCCGCGAAAGACACCGGCTCCGTCATGCGCGATCGACGCCGCTTCGCCATGGGTCGGATGCGGCGTCCGTTCGACTGTTCCACCGAATGCCGCCGCAATGCATTGGTGCCCGAGGCAGACACCGAGAACCGGAACGGTGCGGCCCAGCGTGCGAACCACGTCGATGGCGAGCGGGCATTCGCGTGGCGTTCGCGGCCCGGGCGAGAGGATGATATGAGATGGCCCCAGGGACGCGATCTCGTCAAGGGTCGTATCGTGCGCGCGAATGACCCGTGGGCGCTGTCCGAGTTCCGCGATGTAGGCCGCAAGCGTATGGACGAACGAGTCGTCGTGATCGAGGAGCAGGATCACGACGCGCTTGCCAGCGCGGCGATCAGTGCGCGAGCCTTGTCCAGGGTCTCGTGGTATTCCGATCCGGGATCGGAGCGGGCCGTGATGCCGCCGCCTGCATGGAATGTCGCGATATGGTTGTGGAGGACGATCGTCCGGATCGCGATGCTGCTGCCCAGGGCCCCGTCGAGACCGATCCACCCGATCACGCCGGAGTACACCCCTCGTGTCGTCGGCTCGAGTGCAGCGATCACCTCCATGGCGCGAAGCTTCGGTGCCCCGGTGATCGACCCTCCGGGAACGGTCGCCGCGAGCAGATCGAG
The DNA here is from genome assembly GCA_036500345.1 of Gemmatimonadales bacterium. Lineage (NCBI taxonomy): Bacteria > Pseudomonadati > Gemmatimonadota > Gemmatimonadia > Gemmatimonadales > Gemmatimonadales bacterium. The sequence goes on from DASYCE010000006.1 coordinate 67,772, forward strand.
AGCGTCGGCATCGTGACGAAGCTGGGCCCGGACCACCGACACGAGATGGTGGACCGTCGGATGTGATTCCAGTTCGCAAAGCGCCGGCACGGTCACGCTTCCCGGCACCGCAACCCTGGACAGGTCGTTCCGGAGCAGATCGACGATCATCACGTTCTCGGCGCGATCCTTGGCGCTCCCTTTGAGCGCTGCAGCGAGTGCGGCATCACGAACGGGATCGGCGTCGCGCGGACGGGTTCCCTTGATCGGTCGCGTCTCAACGCGTCGAGTGCGCGGGTCGAGCCGCAGGAACTCCTCGGGGGACGCGCTCGCGATGGCGACAGCTTCGTGGCGGATGTAGGCGGCCATTGGCGCGGCGGATGCGGCGCAGAGCGATCGATAGAGCGAGAGCGGGGAGCCATGGTATCCGGTGGTGAATCGTTGGGAGAGATTCACCTGAAAGAGGTCTCCATCGAGTATCAGGTCGACGGCCCGCGCGACAAGATCGCGGTACTCCGCCTCGCTGACGTCGGCGACGGGACGAAGACCTGATGGTGATTCTTCTCGCGTCGTCAGCGGCAGCTCGACCGTGTTGCCCAGTCGTGCAAGCACCTGCTGGGCCCGGTGATCCGCCCGTGCAGCATCCCGCCGGCCGCTGTCGTCGGCGCCAGTACTGATCAGCCACGTTCGATCGGCGTGATGGTCCCAGGCAATGACCCAGTCATGGAGGGCCAGGGCAACATCAGGAACGGCATGCGGTTCGTTGGGGTGTCGCTCGATCCGGTCGAACGCGGAGCCGAGCTCGTAGGAGAGCCATCCCATCCATCCACCCTGGAAGGGTGGCAGGTCGGTGCGGACGTGATGTGGCTCGAAGGTCGCTCGAACGCGCGCCGCCGTTGCTTCCCATGTTGTGGCAGCGGCGCTGATCGTCGCGACCGGGTCGGCGCTGAAGTAGCTGAAGCGGCTGAGAGGATGTCCAGGTGCCGCGCCATGCAGGAGGCACGGGCGCGGCAAACTATCGAATCGTGCGGCCACCCCAATCGGGGTGAGCCGTCCATCAAGTTCCTCGACGTGGACGATTGCGTTCAAGTCTCGATCAGCGCGAAATCCAGCCACTCTTCTGGCCTTCGAGGCCGGGAAACCCTCCGGTCGGTTGCCAGAGTGCGGTGTCATTGATTTTGCGCGCGAGCTGCAGGTCCTTGTCGGTAATCCCGCCCGCAGAGTGGGTCTGCAGTCGCACGACGACCCGGCTCCAATGCACTTCGAGGTCAGGATGATGGTTCGCAGCCTCGGCAAAGAAGGCGATCGCATTGACGAGCAGGATCGTCGAGCGCCAGCCATCGGTGGTGAACTCGCGCTTGATCCAACTATCGTCGACCGACCATCCGGCGAGGTCCGCGAGTTGTTGCTCGAGGGCGGCGCCGCTGTGCACCGGTTCATGGGTTGGCATCGTGATCCTCCCGCGCAGCGCTGGGCTGCTCGTGTTCGGCGTAGACGGCAGACTGCCCCGGCGACTCTTCCACTTCGACCTCCAGCACCTTAAGCGAAACCCCCGCGGCATCGAGGCCGGCGTGAAGACGTCCTGCCATCCAACGAGCCAGCAACTCCGCCGTCGTATTGGCGAGAGGCAGAAGGACGCAGTCGCGGGTCGGGAACTGGTAGCTCTGCTCGCCAAGATAGGAGACGTACGTCATCCCGTCCGATGCGCGGTAGGCAAGCTTGGGGTTTTCCGCCGGCAGGATGACCCGGTGGTCGAGCCGGTCGACCTCTTGGCGAACCAGGCGCTTGATGACGCCGAAGTCGACCACAAAATGACATTCAGGATCGATTGGGCCTTCGACCATGACGCCGATACGGTAGTTGTGCCCGTGCAACGACTCACAGGCATGGCCGCGGAAGGTGAGAAAATGCGCGGCTGCAAAGCCGAGATAGTCCTTGCTGACGGTCACCCGGAACAGTCCCATCAATACGCTCCAGCGGTTCGGCGACGAGAGAACATATCCACGATGCAAAAGATGCCGCGACGCTCGCGAGATCGCCTTAGCAGGTACGTGGGCAACCGGCGGCCGAATATCGTCCTAGGAAATGACAACTTGTCCGGAATCCGGACAATACGTCTTGGCCATCGATCGGTATCTCTTTGTCGTGCAATGACTTGCAGTTTGGCACGGCGCTCGCTCCAAGAGAGACCGCGAACCAACGTCTCAATGGAGGTTGTTATGCGTGCCAAGCTTCTCACCATCGTTCCCGCGCTGATCTTTGCCGCCGCAATTCCTGCAGCGGCGCAAGTTCGGGTTCACGTCGATATTCCGATCGGTCATCCGCGGGTGCTGTACGGACCGCATCGGCAGCTGCTCATTCGGGAATATGACCCCGCGCTGTTCGGACCGTGGGAGTCGGACTACGACGACTGGTCGCCGGAGACCGTCTATCTCTACAACAACGAGTACTATGACTACCCGATCGTGTCGTATGCCACGCCAGTAGTCGTGTACCGGTACCGCAATCAGATCTTCTTCCCCCCGCGCGAGGCATCGTTCCGGGTCTGGCGCAACAGCCGGTTTCCGGCCTCGCGGGTATACGATCGCGGATACGTCCGGCCTTCCCCGCGAGTGTACGAACGGAGCCGGCCCGAAGCGTATCGCAGCCGTCCCGAAATGCGGGGTGGGCGCGATGTCCGTCCGGCACCTCAAAACCACGCGCGACCAGAGTCGCACGGCCAGGGGGGCGGTAACGGCCATGCGGATAACGGGCGCGGCAACGGCGGCCGCGCGAGCGGTGGCCACGGAAATGGCCGGGGTCACGGCCACTGAATCCGGAAATAGGTGAATTCCTTCGGGGGGCCGGAGGCGGCAGCAGTCAGGCCGCCTCCGATGCTTTGGCAATCAGTGCGCGGCGATGATTTCGCCGGTGATCGTGACGGGCGGCAGGTCGCCGGTCAATCGCAATGAGATGTTCCAGAGTCGCGCGCCGATCACGGCATCGTGCGAGATCAGCGACGACGTGGCCGGGCTCGAGTTCTTGAAATACTTTCCGGTCACGCCTTCGAGGTCGGGCGACGTGGCCAGATACAGCGGCGTCGCGGCGCCCACTTCGGGCGTGATCGCAAAGCGGCGAGCGAACGGCCAGAGCCACCTGGACCACCAGCGATCGTACATCGCGTGCAACACCGCCGTGTCGACGATGCCGGGATCGCAGCAATTGACCGTCACACCGCTTCCTTCGAGCCGATGGGCGAGATCGTACGAATAAATCACGTTGGCGAGCTTCGACCGGGAGTACGCGGTTCGGGCATTGTATCCCTTGATGCTCGTCCAGTCCTCGGGATCGGTGACGCGTTGATGCGCCTCGGACGCCACCACGACGACGCGCGCCGGCGCGCTCGCTCGCAGCAGGTCGGTCAAATCGTTGATCAGGATGAACGACGCGAGGTGATTCACCGCGAAGGTCGTCTCGATGTCGTCGACGGTCACGATGCGGCGTGGGACAAAGGTGCCGGCATTGCTGATCAGCACATCGAGCCGCTGATGCCGGGCGCGGATCTCCTGCGCGAGGCGTCGGACCTCCGCCTGCACCGCGAAATCCGCGATCATCAATTCAAGACCGTGATTACCGGTGGCGGCCGCGATCTGTCCCTTCGCGCTCTCACCGCTTTCGCGATTCCGGCACACCATGATGACGCTCGCGCCCTGGCGCGCGAGTCCTTCGGCCACTGCCCGGCCAATGCCGCGATTGGCACCGGTCACGAGGCAGACCTTCCCCTGCATCACGCGTCCTCCCGTTCGTCGAACCGATCTACCGCGCGGCAATATAGTGATGGAATCGCCCAGTGGCGCGCGCGCCGAACGTGGTCCCGGCGACCGTGACGGTGAAGTCGCGGTAACTTGCTGCCGTGCAACCGACTCGCGATCACCTCCTGCCGCCGGATGTCGAGGCCTACCGCAATGCGATGCATCCGCGAGGCCGGATCATCGTGATTGCACCGACGCGGGCCGCGTGCGAGACAATCGAGCTCGCGATGCAGGCCCGCGTCACGACGCTCCTGGAACAGCAGCACGGTGAGACAGTCCGATCCTGGGCGCGTGAGGGGAAGGGTTTTGGCATCGTGGCCGGCACCGGCACGGGAAAGACGCTCGGCATCCGGATCATTGCCGAGGAGATTCTCGGCGAGGCATTGCGGGTCGGTGTCGTCAATCGTGAACGGGAGGCGACTGAGGAGACGCCGCAATGGAACGTCGTGATTGTGACCACGGGGATTGCCCGTCGCTGGCTTGCCGATGACCTGATCGTTCCGCGCGACACCATCGTCGTGGATGAAATTCACCAGACGTCCGCCGAACTGGAGCTCTGCCTTGCGCTCGGCAAGCGGATCGGCGCGCGGTTCATCTGGCTTTCGGCGACAGTCGATCCGACGACGTACCAGCAGTATCTGCGCAGCGATCACGTGCTGGAGACCTCTGCATTCGACCCGGCGCTCAAGGCACGAGTCGCCGTCGTCGCGAAGCAACCAGCCGAATTTCTGGATGACCGCACGATTCGCCGCTTCATCTCACAGCAGCGCGGCGTCGCGGTCTTCCTGCCGACCCGCGCCGAAGTCGAGCGACTCGGCGCGGAACTGGGAGCGCGGTTTCCGCGTCTGGCCACCGCGTTCTATCACGGTGGTGAGCCGATTCGAGTGCTCCGGCCGTTTCTCGAAGGCGAGATCTCGAAGCCATATCTGCTCGCGATGACTGCCGCCGGCCAATCGGCGCTCAACCTGCCCGGACTCGACACTGTGGTCATCTACGATGCGCGATACGGGAACCTGGTCGAGCGAGGGCGCAATGTGCTGCACCGCCTCTATCTCGGCCCCAACGAAATCCTCCAGATGGCGGGCCGCGTGCATGGGCGAGTCGCGCACGGCGAGGTGACGATCCTCTCCGATCGCGATCTCGATTTTGCTTCGCTTCGCCCCGGGCCGCCCGAGTTTCAGCTGGCGGGCGACGCCGAGCGCGTGGCGCTCACCTGCGCAGAGATCGGCGTCGATGCCACTGATCTCGAACTGCCGGTGCCACTGGACCGGACGGCGTACCGGAGCGCGCTCGCCCGGCTGACTGACCGTGGGTTGATCGAGCAGGGCCGGCTCACCGCGTACGGGCGGCAGGTCGAGGCGCTGCCGGTCGAGCGCGCATGGGCGGAGCTACTGGTGCACGCAGGGGATGAGGAATTGCCGCTGGTCGCCGGCGCGAGCGGCATCGACTCGCTGCACCGGATGACGCGTGAAGAACGCGATCTCGATGGTGTGCTCGTGGCGGGAAGCGATCATCTCACCGCATACAACCTGCTGGCAGAAGCGGTCAATCAGTTTGGCCGCATCGAGACGGTGCACGGGCTGCGGCGTCACGTGTTCGACGAACAATCGCTTGCGGCGTGGGGCGAACAGCGTGGCGTGCTGGTGAAGGCCATCGAAGACGGGGCGCTTGGCATGGCAGCTGCCTACCGCGCGCTCGATGCCGACCTTCCCACGAGCTTGCCACCGGCCGATCGCCGGCGCCGCGCGCGATTTGTCGACCTGGTGGCGAGGATTGCCCCGTTCGATCTGGTCCTCGATGAACAGACTGCACACGGCCAGCCGGCGCGGATCGCCAAGACGTCCGTCGCTGGAAGCTGGGGAGCCATCGCGGGGACGCTCCGCTATTTCGCCGATCGATTCGGTGTCGCGCGGGCGAGCATCCAAGGCACCACGATTCCGTACGACCTGCTCAAGCGGTACGCGGTCGAGGGGCCTGCGTCTGTGGTGGTGACCACACATCGGCAGAAGCAGGGACTCGCGATCGAGCGGTCGCGCCGGTACTTCGGCTTCGAACTGGCGCGCAGCATCGACCCGATCGAGGGTGCCATTCCGGACGAGTGGCGGGAGCAGGCACACGACGTGCTCGCCGACGCGCTCCTGGCGGGCACCGTCGACCATCCTGATCGTGGACGCCTCGCCCGCTCGGTGCAGTCACTCGACGAATACTGGCGGCGCTCCGGCGGCACGCTGCGCGGGGTTGATCGCGGTGCGGTCCGCGCGCTGGTTCGCGCGCAGCTCGCCGACGCTGCGTCATGGGCGGCGTTTCAGCGGACGCCAGTGCGCCTCGATGTTCCGGCGATGATCGGAGATGAGGAGCGGCGGCACCTCGATGCATTGCCGGGGAGCATCAAGGTCTTTGGGGATGCGGCGCCCCTCGAGTATGAAGTGCGCAACGGCGAGGGCGTGGTCCGGGTGCGGCTTCGCGAGGGGCAGGCGCGCCGACTGCGCGAGAGCGACCTTCCCCACCTCGACCGTCCGCTCGTCTTCGGCATGCGCCGCAAAGGCGATGTGCTCCACGCGGATTCGCTTGCCGCCTTGCGTGGATTGCTGGATCGCCCGGAGACCCGCACCGCCCCTCGCGATGACGACCGGGGCGGACACCGGGGACGCCGTGGCGAGGGAGGGGGGCCGCCGCGCCATCACGGCCGTCGGCACGGCGGCCGACGGCGAGGATGAGTACTACTGGCGCCCTCGTGGCTCGGCGAGTGAGCTCTGCGCACGATGCAGATTCGTCGCGAGTCGCTCCATCGCCTCGCGGTGGGCAGTGAGTGCACGAGCCAGTTCCGCGCGCTCGGCGAACAAACGCTCCATCATGCCGGTCAGGTGCTGATCGCGCGCTGAACGTCGCTTCGCGACCGAGCTGGCTTCGTTGACGACCGGACCGAGCGCGCGGGCGATGTCCTCAAGCTCGGCGGCGGAATCTCCCATCCGCTGCGCCGCTGACTCACCGACCTCCGCTTCACGAATGGCGTCGCCGAGTGCGTGGCGGGTCGCCTCGATGGCGGCGTGCAGCCCGCCGATGTCTGCCGCCAGCGCGCCGGTGCGTTCGCCAATGGCAACTGACGTTGCCGCCGTCGTGTCGGCGAGGCGGCGGACTTCCTCCGCGAGCACGCCGAAGGTCCGTCCTGCAGGACCGGCCCTTGTGGCTTCGAGCGCGGCGTTATTGGCGACAAGGTTGGTCCGGAACGCGACACCGCTCACCGTTTCATTGCTCGCGGCGATCGCATCGCCATGCGTGGCAAGCCGGGCGATCTCGGCCGACAGCGCGGCGAGCCGATCGATCGAGCGGGCGACAGCATCGCTGCTGCTTCGTGCGCGGTCGCGGGCTTCCGCAGCGGCCATCTGCAATCCCTCGCCATGCCGCGCGATACCCGTGACGTTGTCGCTCAGCTGCGCCAGAACCTCGCGCGCATCGACCGTGGGAGGGACGGCCCACGCCGCGTTCAGCGGGGCGAGCGGCAACGCTTGCGCGGCGCGCGCGATATCCGAAACGCCGTGATCAAAGTGGGTGGCGAGGGCATCGCGATGAGCCGCTGCGACCTCTTCGCGACGGCGAGCACGAAGCACGACGGCGAGTGGAACCAGCCACGCGGCCAGCCACTCCCGTTCGATCGTCCCGAAGGCATCCCCATGGCCGGCGTCAACCACCACTTCGCCCAATGGCTCTGCTGCCCGTCCGATCGGAAGGGTCAGGCGAGGGGCGCGTTCTCCGGATCCAGGCTCGACCGCGTCATCTCCCCGATCTGAAAGTTCGCCGGACGATCCGGTGCACTCGGGACTGACGGTGCGGACGAGCACAGCGCGCGCGTCGACGGCGGAGCGCAACGCGTCCGCGAGCTCTCGGGCAATCACCGGAGGTTCAGCGGCATCGAGGAAGGCAATCGCCAGCTGCTGCGCCGAGCGGTCCCGCGCTGCTGCGTCGCGATAGGGCAGGACCCAGACTGCCATTGCACCGAAGACCGGAAGTCCCAGCAGCGTGAGCCGGATGGCGATGTCGGGAAGGCCCATCGGCAGACCGAACGCCGGGATGATCGCCGCGATGACCGAGGGCAGGAATCCGATCATTACCGCCAGGAGTCCCCACCCGATCGCGCGTCGAAACAATGGTCGGGGCCGGGTCAGCAGCGCCGTTCCCAAGGCGAGTATGGCGACGACCGCGGCCGCCGGCTCGATCAGCAGCGGGCGAATCGTGCCATCGACCGCTTCGATCAGCGGCGCCTCGGTGGTCAGCAGGCCGACCGCCGCCGCCACGAGCAGCGCGGCCTGGATCCCGTACCATGCCAGGACCCAGTTGACCCACCTTCGCCGGTCCGCCGGCCAACCCAATTCGAGAGCGACGTGAACGACCAGCGGGGGGAGTGCGTATCGCCATGGGGCTGCAAGAAGGAACCCGGCGAGGACCCGTCCGGCGGGGAGATCGATCGGCGCGAGGACGAGCAGTGTCATCGCCGCTGCGCTCATCCCGACCAGCGGTCCGGTAATCGGATCACCTGGCAACCGGAACAGGATCGCCGCGGCGGCCGCGAGGCCGACGAGCGCAAGTCCGACGATGAGCGGGATGGCGGCCCCACCGGACGCGGATTGCGAACCGCTCGCGATGACCGGGACCGCCGCAGCCCAGATGGCAATGGCGAGCAGCAACGGCCATCCGGATCTGAGCCGAGGCGATTCCGGCGCGAGAGTGCTAACCGATTGCGGGGGAAGCGGATTGCTCATGGACGCTCAGCAATATGGCCTTTCCGCCAGCTCCCGGCACTGGGTAGCGTCACCTTCTGAAACCTTCACCTTTAACCTGGCGTATTCATTCCCATGACACAGCCGATGACCGCACCAACTCTTCCATCGGTTTTTTCCCCGCTGGCAAAGGCTCTCCTCGATTCATTCCAGGAAGGCGTCGCGGTATTCGACTCGCACGGACGGGTGGTCTACCTCAATGCTGCGGGGCGAAGCGTCCTGAGCGAAGCCGGGCTCGACCCGTCCAGCGAGAAGGATGATCTGCTTCCAGAACTCGCGGCACTTGGCGGGCGTCTGTCTCCGCTTCGCGTCGGTAACATGGACCTCGGCGAGGCGATCTTCCTTCCGCATCGCGAGGGCCCGACGACCCTGGCCGAGCGCGAGAAAGATGCGATCGTGCGTTCGCTCGAAGCGCACGCATGGCGATTGGCCGAAACGGCGAAGACGCTGGGAATCTCTCGGACGACGTTGTGGCGGCGGTTGCGTGCGTACGGCCTCCACCGCGACGGACGGACGAAATGGGACCAGCACTCCTCCATACCCTGAGCTTTGCGGCGCTCGTCGCGAGCGCCACCCCACCCGACACATCGACGTACGCCGACCGGGCCACGCAGGAACTGGTGGCCCGCGCCATGGCGCGGCATGCCCAGCAGGATTCATCGGTGCGTGACTACCAGGCAAAGTTGCGATATCGTGTGTCGTTCGGCTTTGCCCGGCGAAAATGGGGCGATCCGCTGCCCGTCGCGGTTGAAGAGCAGGAGGCGACGATCGCGTGGCAGTTGCCGAACGACTTGCGCGTGAACCTGCTGGGACGCCGCAGCAAGAGTCAGCTGCAGGGCGCCGATATCACGTCGACATTCAGCCAGCCGTGGTTCGTGCCGCGAACGCTGGGGGATTCGGTTCGTGTCTTCGGCACCAACCACGTGCCGTCGCGCGCCGCGCCCCATCCGCTCGCGCCGCGGGCCGACCGCTACTATCGCTACGCTGCCGGGGATTCAATCGTCATTGTCACCGCCGGACACCGGGTGACAATCCAGAGCGTCACGGTGACCCCGAAGTACGCGGACGGATCGTACGTGGCAGGTCGGCTCTGGCTCGACGTTGCCACCGGGGAAGTCGCGCGCTTCACGTTTCGATTTGTCGGTACGGAGTTGTGGTCGGAACCCGACGGGCGCACTGCGCACGATTCCTCATCGGCTCGCAGCAACAGCGAATTCGTCAACCGGATTCTCGAGCTGAACGCCGATCTCGAGTACTCGTTGCAGGACAACCAGTTCTGGATGCCGTATCGCGAAGTCATCGCGGGGAAGATCTCGATGCCGTTCGGCATCGACTTCGCGATGCCGTTCGAAGCACGAAGCACCTTTGACGACTATGACGTCAACCAGGGGAAGGCTGTGGTCTTCGACGCGCCGTTCCCGCGCGATTCGGCGCGCTTCGGTAACCGGGGTCGCGTGCTCGCGAGTGGCCGCGGAGCCCGGCCGGCCGGAGGCGGAGCGGATTCACTGCGCCGGCGCCAGGACACCGCCGTGTTCAGGACGCGGGGCCGGAATCGGACCGGATATCTCCCCGGCGGCGGCCACTATGAAATTCACCGTCCTCCGGCGGATTCGATGCGGAACTACGCCGGCTGGGGCGACTCGCTCGTTCTCGGTGAAAATCCCGACGATCACCGGCGACTGCAGCAGGCGATGACCGACCTGGAGCACATCACTGACCAGTTGCCGGCGAAGATGACAGGACGCCCGACGTTCGGCATTACGTGGGAGAAACTGTCCGATCTGCTCCGCTACAACAGGGTGGAAGGGACCACGCTTTCACTGGGATTGCGTGTGCCCACCGCGATGCCATTCACGACGCTCTACGGCACCGCACGGTTCGGGCTTGCCGACAAGCGCCCGATGGCGCGGGTCTCTGCAGTGCGTGATGCACCAGGCGGGCAATTGATCGTCGCGGCATCGCGCGACCTCCAGGATGCCGATCCGCTGGCGCAGGGGCTGACCTTCGGGAATTCGCTGCGCGCCGTGCTGTCCGGTCACGACGATGGACAGTATCTGCTCGCGAGCGGGGCACGCGTGTCGTTCGAGACGTCCATGGGACAGGGAACCGAGTTGATGATCGCCGGCCGTGCGGAAGATGAGCGGAGCGTCGCCAGCGTCGCGCGTGCGTTCATTCCGCGAATCGGCGGCGCTGACGGGTACTTCCCGTCCAACGATTCCGTGCGCGAGGGATTCGCCGTCGGCCCGACGATCCGGCTGGAGCATTCGGGGCCCGGAATCGGCTGGATGGTCGACGCCGAAGGGCTCGATGCCGACAACGATCTTGCGGCACGGCTCGCCGGGAAGCTGGAGTTCAAGGAGCTGATGGGCGGGTGGGTGACGACCCGGATTTCGATGGGAATCGGCGCGGGGACGGAGGCGGTGCCGCAGATGGCGCTGCGTGCCGGTGGACTCAACACCGTGCGAGGCTATGATTTTGGCGTGGCGCGGGGCGATGCACTCTGGGCGACGCAATTCGACGTGAGCCGGCCAAGCCGGAGGACGGTCAAAGTGGTCGGTTTTGTCGACATGGGAGAGGCAGGATTGCTTCGAGACTTCGGCGCTGCACCGTTTCTCTCGGGAGCTGGTGTCGGCGTGTCGGTCCTCGGTGGCTTCGTGCGCGCCGACCTGAGTCATCCCATCACGAACGCGGTCGGCCACGGATTCCGTCTCGACCTCGTTTTTGGCGGCCCTCGTTGAGGCGCGCGACCGCCACCATCATCATCGTGCTCCTGATTGCCGGTGCCGGCTGGTGGTTCTACCGGAGCCACAGTGCGGCCGGTGCCATCCGAACCGGACACGTTTCCTTGCAGTGGCGGGGGAAGTACCAGGGGCGCCTCGACCTTCCCGGACAGGTTTCCTGGTGTCCTGTCACTCGCGTCGGTGTCCTCCAGTCGGTGTCATCTGATACGGGCGCGATGATCGTGTTCTATGAACGCGATTCTCTGATTCCCGCCACCTATCCGATTTCGGCACCAGCGCAAGCGGCGGCCGGGGTGCGCCCGGCGGGAACTGCAGCCTTGCGCTGGCTTCATACCGCCAAGGACACGGTGCTGGCAGCGTTCCGAAGCGAGAGCGGCACGATGCAGGTCCATCGTGCTCCGGGGACGATTTCGGGAACCCTTTCCGCGCGAATGAGATCGATGAGCGGCATCGACACGCTCGTGTTGCACGGTGAGTTTCGCGACCTGCCGATCGTCACCACCGCCGTGGGCTGTTCCTGACCTATCTTCCCTCGATGGAATCGACCTATTTCCGGCGCGGCTTTGGCCTCAAGGGAGCGATCGAAGGGCAACGAGCGGCCGACTACCATAGTGCCATCGTCGATACGCTCAGGTCTGCCGGGAACCAGCTGGTCGCCGGGCACCTGACGTTCCGGCTGGCACAGGAATTCGGATTCTGCTACGGCGTCGACCGTGCGGTTGACTACGCCTACGAGACGCGCGCGAAGTTTCCCGACCGCCGGCTCTTCCTGGTTGGTGAGATCATCCACAACCCCCACGTCAATGCCAACCTCGGCCAGATGGGGATCACATTTCTCCGGCGGGAATCCCCGTCCGGGGACGACGGCAGGGTCACCACACCGGAATTCGATTTCTCCGGGATTACCGTCGATGACGTGGTCATTCTCCCCGCATTTGGCGTGACGTTGCGCGATTTCGAACGACTGCGGGCGATCGGGTGTATCGTGGTGGATACCACCTGCGGCTCCGTGCTCAATGTCTGGAAGCGCGTCGAGAGTTATGCCCGCGACGGATTCACCTCTGTCATTCACGGGAAGCACTATCACGAAGAGACGCGGGCGACAGCAAGTCAGGTGAAGCGCCATCCGGGCGGCAAGTATCTGACGGTCTACAACATGACCGAGGCTCGGCTCGTCTGCGATCACATCGAGCACGGCGGCAGCACTGATTCGCTGGTGACGGCACTGGGCCACGCCGCATCCGATGGATTCGATTTCGATCGTGATCTGGTGCGTATCGGAGTCGCCAAC